>VMDK01000112.1 GCA_008080835.1 Sphingobacteriia bacterium
GATCCTCAGGAAGCGTGCTTTAACCAAAACAAGAACGATGAATAAGCGAAAGAAATACCATATGCACCAAATGTTAAACATCTAACTTATATTAGTGCTTGATCAGTCCAAACAAGTTTGAAGACTTACACACTTCCACCTGCTGCAGAAACACCGGCATCTGTATATTCACTCTGAAATGTCTCCCACAGCACATTAGCCGATGCATCAAGTAGAGTGAAAAAAGGGAACCACGTTTTATGTAAGCTCAAAGAATAGTCCTCCTGACCGTAACCGTTACTCACAGCCGATACGAGGATGTTGCCATTTCTATCTTCAAAGAGGTGTAAGAGCTTGTTCTCAAATTGGTTACCTAATAATTTGGACCATATCAATTGAAGGTCTGAATTATATTTTCTGAGCTCGATCTGTTGAGTTCCGGCGGCTCGTGTGTGCATTCCTACGAGGAATCCACCATCTGAAAGGGCTTACAGACTTACCAGATCCCTACTTGTCTCGTCACCAATTACGATCGCAGAAGAACTTGTTGTCTCGAGTTCGATCTCCTTTTGACAGGAAGAGAATGCCACAAATAGAAGAAAGGCAGCTAGGATGTAAATTGGTTTCACAAACGACTACAGTACAGTCAAATATAAGAAAGTTCGATTGGCCGTCTGCTAAATTGTGGAGATCGAGCCGATGTCCTCTCCATTATTATTCAGATAATCCACCCACTCGCGGAACAAACCACCCTTGAGTACACGGGGGAATTTAGCCTGTGCGCCGAGTTTGTTGCGCGCTTCGAGCCAGCCCATAAATGCATCCGGGTCTATGAAACTGACCTTGATGTCCTGCAAGGCGTGCTTGCGCTCTATGGCATAGTCGTCGTTGAGTATACCCAGCAGACGATCCAGATCCTTTGCGGCAGTTTCCGCATCAGGGCTTCCATCCAGTTTCGGCAGGAACCAATGGTGACCAAAGAATTGACCGACTTGAGTGCCACCCAAAGTGAATTCATTGAATTCGACTCCATAGAGGTCGCCTAGTGCCGCGACGGCATCGTTCATGTTGTCGACAGACAAATGTTCTCCGCACAGACTGATGAAATGCTTGGTCCGCCCGGTGATCACGATTTCGTTCTTTTTGAGATTCGTGAACTTGATCGTGTCTCCGATCAAGTAACGCCACGCGCCGACACACGTTGAAAGCAGCAAGGCATACTCCACACCTTCTTCGACCTCCCAGATCGGAAGCACTTCAGCATTTTCAAGTAACTCTCCCTGATCACCGAAGTTGCTTTCGTTGAAAGGAACGAACTCGAAGAAGATCCCACCGCGAAGGAGCATTCGCATACCGCTGTCTTTATTCTGGCGGGTTTGCAGGGCAATGAACCCTTCAGAAGCCAGATAGGTCTCAAAATATTTGATCGGACGACCGAGCAGCTGGTCGATGCTCTTGCGATAGGGCTTTAGCGAAACGCCTCCGTGAATATACACCTCGAGATGAGGCCATATGTCGTGAATATTGTTCAGATTGTAGTGCTTGATGATGTTCTCAAAGAGTAGCTGTATCCATGCAGGAACACCAGCGATCATGCCGACATCCCATTTGTCAGCCTCTTCAGTGATGCGCTGTATCTTTTGTTCCCAATTTTTCGATGAACGGATATCGGGTTCCGGTTTTGACCTGCGCTGAAAGATCGAAGGGATGTTACTGGTGGTGATCCCGCTTAGGTCACCCGAATAATACACGCCGTTGAAATCAAGGTCTGTACTTCCTCCTACCATGAGCCAGTGCTTGGTCATGTGGTCCTTCGGCACATCGGTTGCTGCCACAGCGAGGATCTGTCGCATACTCGCCCGGCGGATGTGGCGGATCATTTCCGAGGTGACCGGTATGTACTTGCTACTTCCGTCGGAGGTTCCTGAGCTCATCGCGAAGTATTCGATCTTCCCTGGCCAGGTCACATCCGGCTCACCTTCACGCGCCCGTGTCCACCAAGGTAACATGTTCAGGTAGTCTCCCATCGGGATGGATGAGGCAAAGGCTTTATAAACGTCAGGAGAATCCAATATCTCGGTAAAAATGAACTCCTGTCCGTATGTCGTATTCTGCGCTTTTTTCAAAATCTTTTTAAGCGTACGCATTTGGGCATCCCGCGAATTCAGAGGGGTGACGTTGATATTGAAACGCACTTTTCGCGTGCGCGAGATCATCCTCGTTAGTAAATTTCCTGACCTGCGTTGGTTCGGCATCTACACAAAGAAAGGCAAATGTATTTACTTCGCTATCAGGAAAATAAGAGCCTGATGAGGCTCAAAAATTACACGTGGAACAAGAGAAATGGCAAAAAATACGCGCCTTCATGCGCGAACGATTCGGTAAGGATCCCGACATGAATGCCATGCTGTTCATCATCGGGATCCGCGAGTTGGGTGCGATCAAACAGATGTTCACCAAAGAAGAAAAGGTGAAACTCATGCACATTGCGGTCTGCCGATTATTCAGCACTTCAGGCTATTACGAACTCGAAGGCGTCGACTCAAAAGGGTGGCCTCGATGGAAGAGGCTCAAGGACCTGCCTTATGTGGACATATTCGAGCAGGAAAGTCTGATGAGGCAGCACATCATTGATTATTTTGAGGAAGAGGAAATACTGTGATGAGTGTGCTTGTCCGCCTTCGGTGGAAGTGTGAGTGTGGCGTGTGAGTTCAGAGGTGCCTAGCGATATGTGGTACTAGGACGGATTCGCAGAGGCGGGTGTCCGCCCGCTGGAACTGGTCCGCCTTCGGCGGAAGTGTAAGGGCGAAGTGTACTTGTCCGCCTCTGGCGGAAGGGAACAGGGAGTTCGCCTAAAAACCCAACAACCCACTTACCCGCCTCTGGCGGAACAAACTAACAACCCAAAATCCCAAAGACCAAATCAGGATCATTCCCCCTCATCTGCGCGCTCGGCTTCCAAAAATGGTAGCTCAATCACATAGCTTTTCCCACTTCGATTTTCCAGTGAATAACCATGGATCCATGGGTTCAGTTCCCGTAGGATCTTGTAACTGGTTCCTTTTTTTTTCGCATACTCAGGGAGATCTTTGATGCTGGTGTTCACGCGCACATCGTATGTGGAGAAAGGCTTATACAGGCTCTTTTCGTCGAGCTCAAATCCGTATTTGTCAGGGTCCTGCTCAATGAGCTTCATAGCCAGGATCCGAAAAACGTAGCGGTAGGTTTCCGGGTTCAGGAAAAGATCATAGTAGTTGCTTTGGTGCTGATCATCCAGCGCATTGCGCATACCGGCCTCTCCTCTGTTGTACGAAGCCGCAGCCGTGGTCCAATTACCGAATTCGCTTTTCGCTTTTTTCAAATAATTACACGCCGCCCGCGTGGCTTTCTCCAAATGATAACGCTCGTCGATGCCGCTTGTGATCTCCAGGCCTTCTCTTCGACCAGTGGAGCGGATGAACTGCCAGACCCCTTTTGCCCCGGCTCCTGAAGTGGCATTTTGCAAACCGCTTTCTGCCATTGCGAGATACTTAAAATCTTCCGGTACTCCTTCTTCTTCCAGGATCTGCTCGATCTGAGTGAAATAGCGTCCGGTTCGTTTTAAAACCAGAAACGTGCTTGAATGATAATAGCAATTCACTATCAGTTCGCGTTCCAGTCGTTCATACACATTCCGGTCGTGTAACGGGACAGGCTCGCCACAAAACTCCAGTGAATCGGGCATGTCGGGCAATTGGTAACGATGATCGTGAGGCACCAATTCCAATTCCATACTTCGGTGTTCGTGGACCGCGGCCTGTTCAACCGGTGGAGGCGGTTCTTTGTGTTTGAGGTCCTTCGACGCGCTACCTTGAAACAAGATGAAAGCGCCTACCAATGCAAGAGGTGTGGCTATAGCCACAAATGAACGTTTCGACATAATTGAAAGATCCTTGATGACAGCGACCTAAAAGTAGATCTGCAGGTTAAATGCAAAACTCTGAATATTTCCGCCATTTCCGGTCTCAGGAGTGATGCCTTGTAATAACAGGTTGTCATTTAAGTCCAGAATACCATACTGTGCGGTGATGCGCAAACCCGTGTAATAGGTGCTGATATGGTATCCAAGAACCGCAGCGAGGTCGAACCGCTTGATGCCAATATTGCGCAACTCGTCGCGCGCAGTGAGCTCTGGAACGATATAGAATTCTGTTTGCAAAATGGCCATAGGAGAGAGGCCCGCTACAATGAACATCTTCTCTTCTTTTTTCATGATATCCTGCATGTATAGAAGCGGCATTTCCATCACCACGAAGTTGAGGCGGTTGTACGAGTCGTCTTTGGAATTGTCGAATTTAGAGCCACGAAGTGCGGCACCCAGATTGATCTCAAAATGTCCCGTCTCCGAGATCTTTTTGCGATAATAGATCCCGCTTTGAATGCCCGTTTTCATGGTCGGATTCTCCAACTCACTTCCCAAAACCGTAGAAGGAGTCAGTCCGAAAGTGATACCGGTACGGAAGTCCTGCTTTTTGGGATAGAATTGTGCCGAGCTCCACAAGGTGGTCAGCACTAGAAACAAGAACATACCCAGACGTAAGATCATATTATGGAAACGCAATTTCAATTCTACGTCGTATTAAATATTTTTCCCTTTTAGGGCAGCCGAAACGGCTTTGTCCATCATCTGTTCGGCAAATGGACGGGTAATATCATTCAAATTTTCGATCTCCGCCAAGATCAGGTCTTTATCTTCTCCAGCGACACTGGTTCGTAGTCTGTTCAATTGGACAACAATGCTTTCACGCTCCGAAGGTTCAATGTCGTCGGCATGATGCTCCAGGAACTTCTCTGCACTCAGGATCAGGTTGTTTGCTTCGTTTCTGGCTTCGGTCAACGCCCGGAAACGCATGTCACCTTCCGCATTCTTCAATGATTCGAGGAGCATATTCTCCACAGCTTCGTCGGATAGACCATACTGTGGTTTTACTGAGATCTCCTGCTTCACTCCGGAACGGGTTTCCGATGCTTCCACCCTTAAAATTCCATCGGCATCCAGCATGAAACTCACTTGAATTTTGGGCAACCCTGCAGGCATGGCCGGGATCCCACGAAGGTCGAATTCAGCGAGCTTGCGGTTCTCACTCACGAGGTCGCGCTCACCTTGGAAAACGTTCACTTTCAGGTTGACCTGTCCGTCAACTGAAGTCGTATAACTCTTGGCCGCGTTGGTTGGGATGTTCGTGTTCCGAGGGATGATCACGTCCATCAGGCCACCCATGGTTTCGATTCCCAGCGAAAGGGGAGTCACGTCGAGTAGCAATGTATCCGTACGATTTCCGGCGAGGATGTCTGCCTCCACCGCCGCTCCCAGAGCCACCACTTGATCTGGGTCGATCTCTGTGTTCAGGTGACTTTCCGAAAAGAATTGCCCTACACGTTCACGCACAAATGGCACTCTTGTAGATCCTCCAACCATAGCCACTTCGTCGATCTGCGATATGTCCAAACCGGCATCTTTCATAGCGACCTTACAAGAGCCCATCATCCGTTCTACTAATGGTTCAATGAGTGACTCGAAAGTGTCGCGGTCGATCTGTAAGTCATGTCCTTCATGCATGACTGAGAATTGGTCGTGAATCGAGAGGTGCTTTTTGGCAGTCTCTGCCTGTAACCTCAAACTATGATCGTCGAAAGCTTCTGCGAGTTTCGGGTCTTCGGCACGCCAATAATTCAGTATTGCTCGGTCAATGTCGTCGCCGCCAAGGTACGTGTCCCCATTTGTTGCCATGACGTCATATACACCGTCCTCGATGCGCAAGATCGACACGTCGAAGGTTCCTCCTCCGAGATCGAACACGGCCACGGTTTTGGCTTCCGCTTCCTGCATCCCAATACCATAAGCCAAACTCGCCGCAGTTGGTTCGTTCAAGATCCGAAGCACATCCAATCCCGCCAATTTACCTGCATCTCGGGTAGCCTGACGCTGGTTGTCGTTGAAGTACGCCGGTACCGTGATCACGGCTTTGCGTACGCTTTGTCCGAGCGAATTTTCCGCACGATATTTCAATTCTTTGAGGATCTCGGCGGACAGCTCGATGGGAGAGTAGAACCGATCACCTACTTGTACTTTGACAAGTTCCTCTTCATCCGTCTCAATGATCTTGTAGCCGAAAAAGGCGCTGTGATCCTGAATATCGGAATACGATCGACCCATTAGACGTTTTGCGGAGTAGATGGTTCGTTCGGGGTGTGCGCTCAACATATTCACAGCCGCATTTCCCACAACGGCACGGTCCTCATTGTCGAAGTGAACGACAGAAGGCACGAGCAGATCCTTGTTACCCGCCGAGAGAATGACCGTGTCACCCGATTCAGGATCGATGTGAGCCACCAAACTATTGGTCGTCCCGAGGTCGATACCCACTATGGGCTCCTTTTTAATGATCGTTGCTTCGTTGAGGTCTATCGAGATCTTCGCCATCGCTGCAAAATTAGGTCGCACTGTTCCAAACAGCTAACTATACAAGGTATTTAGCGCCAGGTTGTTTGCGCGGATCGCAAGTGCGGGTCCTGAGATGAGGTACGCATACGGATTTCAAGTAGTTTTGACAAGTGCACAAAAGCTTGCGTTATCTGTACTCGGAATGGTCGGTAGACTTACGCGCACTGGGATTGGCCCGGATCGCTCTGGGACTCGTGTTAATTGCGGACGTGTGCTTACGGTGGTCTGATCTCGGAAAGTTCTATACGGATGACGGCATCTTTCCTCGTGAAATGCTCACAGATCCTTCGAGTCCATTCTATCATTCCTGGAACCCATCGTTCTTCCAAATTTCTGGCGGCGCCCTTTGGGCAAATGTGCTGTTCGCAGTGGCACTTTTCGTTGGGGTCATGGTTGTTTTGGGCTACCGAACCAGGCTTTTTACCATACTAGCCTTCCTGTGGCTGCTATCGGTGCAGATCCGTAATCCGCTCATACTTCAGGCAGGTGACGACTACCTGCGATTGATGTTCCTGTGGGGCATTTTTCTGCCCTGGGGGACTCGATTTTCATTAGACGCAATTGAAACTGAGTCAAAGGAGCACCATCACTTTGACCTTTCCGTTTTCACGGCCCTGGTCCAGATCGGGGCTTTGTACCTATGCACGGCACTCATGAAGACCAGCGTGGAATGGCACAGTGGAGCTGACGCGTTGTACTATGCCTTGAGTTTGGATCAAATGATCAAGCCATTAGGCACGGTGATCTATCCAAATGAGGTGTTGCTGAGCGCACTGACCAGAGCATCACTCGTGTTGGAATATCTCATTCCGGTTTTGATCTTCATGCCCTGGCAAAACAAATTCTTCCGATCGGTGGCGTTTATCGGTTTGCTCCTTTTTCACTTAGGAATCGAGTTGACCATGCATGTAGGATTGTTCAGCTGGATCAGTATTTCAGTTGCCTTGATACTCCTACCCGGCAACTGGGTCGACGTGCTCGAAAGAGTATTCCGCTTCGTTCGGAGCATATTCTTCCATGTAAAATACATCCTGCCTTACCGAAACCCGGTCTCGATGAAGAAACTCCCGAACGCTGCTCAATTTGCAATACTCACTCTAACGACGATCGGTGTGTTGAAGAATATGGATTTGCTGGGTGTGCCATTCGGCAAAATGGAGTCAGCAGTCGAGAAAGTGTCCCGAGGTATTGGTTTACATCAACACTGGGGCATGTTTGCACCAGCAGTGTACAAAGACGATGGGTGGTACGTATATGAAGCCACAACGGGAGATGGAAAAATTGACCTTTTGACCGGAAAAGACGCATCAGAAGACAAGCCAGAAAAGATGTTCGATCGATATGGCAGCGCGCGAAAACGAAAACTGGGAGAAAATTTGCGGTTCGAATGGAACAGCAGTATTCGGAAACCACTATGCGATCATTTGATCACAACCTGGAATGCGGAACATCCGAAAAAACAGGTGGAAGAGTTGCGTGTTGTGTATATGCTCGAGCGAACTTTACCTAATTATCAAGAGTCACCGATCCGAAGACAGGAGTTGGTGCATTGCAACTGTGACGACTGAACGAATCAATACCGACCTTTCAGAGATGAAGATCTTGTTCTTCGATGGGGTTTGCAATCTCTGCAATGCCAGCGTGGATCGCGTGATCCGGGGCGATAAGAGCCGTGAGATCATGGTGGCTCCACTTCAAGGTCAGACCGCTGAGGAGCTTCTGCCATATAGTGGAATCAACCATGAGCAGATGAAAAGCTTGGTTTATTGGGACGGAGGGAAGGTTTACACATTCAGCAACGCGGCCCTGCAAGTAGCCAAGGACATGAAACTTCCGTGGTCGACATTTTACGTGCTGAAGATATTCCCTCGTTCGATCCGAGATGCGGTCTACCAATGGATCGCTCGTAACAGATACAAGTGGTTTGGACAGAAGGACAGCTGCCGGCTCCCTACCGAAGAGGAAGCCGCGCGTTTCCTGCCTTGATCAATATTCTTCTATGCTGATCAGCCCATTCAGGTCAGCCGAGATCTCCGGGTCCCCTTTATATCGAATGCTGCTTGCACCGGCAACGCTTCCGCTGATCTCCTTTAGCACATGCACTTTACATGCACTGGCACCACTTACGTCGAGGCGGAGATAATCACATTTCAAATTGAGTGCGTTGATCTTACTGGCTCCTGCTGATTCTAGCTCTAACAAGGTGGCTACTCCTGAGATTTTCACATCAGAGGCGCCGGCGTTTTCTATCTGCAGATTGTCGAGTACCAGTTCATCGGCATTAAAGGTGGAAGCTCCATTCAACTCGACGTAGAGGTCTTCCACTTTTTGCTGAGCCACATACGTGATCTGACAAGCACCGTTTCCTTCTATGTCCTGAAGTCCACCGCTGTGAATGATGATCGGCATGTCCTGATCCATTTCGTTGCGGTCGAAGAAGTAGCCCCACTCGTCTTCCAGTTCGATCTTTAGTTCACCGTTCTCTACGCGGTATTTCAGATGTTCGGTCACCTCGGCTCCATCCGGCATTTCGATCGCATATTCTCCGTCTTCCACTACCTGGACAATGAAGGCTTCGTTCACTTGCAGTTTGTTGAATGAGGATAGATCGACCCGACTGTATCCGGAATTAGCCTCGCGCATTTTAGTAGGACTGCAGTCGTTGCAATTCAGACCTCGACTGATCATGGTAAAAGATAGTCCTGCCATTTTTCGATCGTAGATGTTTTGAACGTTGTCAATATGATGAAGGATACGGGAGGTATTGCTGTGCAGTACTACTGTTTTGCCTTGGGGGATGTACAAGGTATAATCCACCTTGGCGCCGCGTTTATTTCCGAGCTTCTCGTTCACCCTTTCCTGCAATACGATCTCATTTCCGGTGATGGTATGGTGATCTGGAATGTTCTGAGCCAGCTCTTGTGCTTCGGCATCATTTCTTCCTCGGGTGATCTTCTCTACTTCGAGATAAGTTCCCTTGCTGCTCTGTTCCATATCGAAGTGAACCAGGCGACCGAATTCAGTCGCATTCAATCTCCTGTCGATTCGGATCTCGATGGTGTCACCAAGTTGGTTCAGTTCAATACGTTCGGTATGGGACCCTTTCTCCCTCAGAAGAGAGAGAGAATAGATCACACCGACAGCAGCGGTCAGCATCACCAAGCCCCACACTCCCCAAAAACCTCTTTTTACCGCAGTTGGTGGTTTGGGCAAGCCAAACAGAAAGCCACCTAACCGGATCAGGAAATACATGATCGGGATGAGGACCACTGCGTAAAGGCAGACTTTCACCAGCCAAAAGATCCCGGTACCTCCTATGGTCGTGTTCAGCACATCTAGCGTGTTGCTATCACCGTGGAAGCGTATGAAATCAAAGCCGAGGAAAAAGTGCGCCGACAATGTGATCAAGGCTATGATCAGTGCAACTGACGCGATCACTGCAACGAATCGGAATATCGCTCTGAACACTCGGATCAGGAAGTCCTCGGTGTCGGACCGAAGTTTACGCGCCTCTGAACTTCGCGCCTTTTTTTTATGGATTCGTACGCGCGACCCGCTTCTTCTCGTATCGAGCTGCTGATATTGTCGATGTTGGGCACTTCTCCGCTCATCTGTAATTTTTCAGCGGTCGTTCTCGCCTTTGGGATCACGACCCAAAGCACGATGTAAATGAAGAGGCCACCTCCAAAAGCGAACACCATGATGAGCGCAAGGATCCGCAATACGGTCACTTCTACGTTGAGATATTTGGCCAAACCGGCGCAAACACCTCCCAGTATTCCGTCGTCCAGATCACGGAACAAGCGCTTGGTTCTCGGAGCTGAGTACGTTTCTTCTTCCGCACTGTCGTCGAAATCGCGTGGTTGTCCCATGACGCCGATCACTTCATTGACGTCAGCAACATTGATGGATGGAGATTGATTTTGCAGCTTTTCGTAAAGCATTTCTGCAATTCGGGATTCGATATCATCGACGATCTCGGTCCCATTCTCGGTGCCTTTGAAATAGTCTTTCACCAACAGCAAATAGCTGCGCAGCAGATCGTAGGCATCCTCTTCGATGCTGATGGCGATCCCGCCGAGATTGATGATGATGATCTTGTTCATGTCTGTTATTTTTTGTGGTTCGAGTTGGTCAGTTTTTTAACGGAGTTACTAAGTGAACTCCATGTTCCGTGTAATTCTTTGAGGAAGATCTTTCCGTTTTCGGTCAGACTATAATATTTCCTCGGCGGGCCCTGCACAGATTCCTTCCAGGTATATTTGAGCAGGCCGGCGTTTTTCAGTCTGGTGAGTAGCGGGTAGAGCGTGCCTTCCACGATGATCAGTTCGGCATCTTTGAGCTGACCGATGATGTCAGACGCATAGATCTCGTCCTGGTCTATGATGGAAAGTATGCAATACTCCAGTATCCCTTTGCGCATTTGCGACTGTGTATTTTCCAGCTTCATATTCTCTTTTCTTCGTGTCGATATGTGTTATACCGACTAAATTGTAATGCAAACATAAGGGTAAAATACAGTACTATGCACAACAAAGTACTATAAAATGATAAAATTCTTCGATGAACGCACATCTCTCGACTCAGAAATAAACGGTGTATATAATAATATGCTACGAACGAAAGAAAGACTTCATGTCATGTTCGATGGCCGTACCTACTACAACGATGTCTGCACCGATACGCCAGTATTCCTTCACAGCACTCATTGACCGAATCCCGCTACCGACGGCAACAGGTATCTGAATTTCCTCCTTACACCGCTTGAGTACATCCGGATCAAGGGGTGCATTTGCTCCGCTACCCGATTCGAGATAGACCAATTGTTTCCCCATTTGCTCGGCAGCAACTGCCGTTTGTAAAATTCGCTTCGGATCGGAAATAGGGATCGAACTGGATACACGAGCAACAGCGGTGTTATGGTCGGAGCCAACCAGGACATAGGCAGTCGGAATGAGTTCGAGTCCCGAAGCTTTCAACACCTGAGCGGAATCAATATTCTTACCTACGATGAATTCAGGGTCGCGACTGTTGAGCATGGACAGCAGAAGCAACGCGTCTGCATGCGGATCTATTTGGTCCGGGTCTCCCGGAAAAATGATGACGGGTTTGCTCGTTCGACGTTTAATGGCACTCAGACATAAACCAAGTTCCCCTTTATCCACCGTACTTCCACCAACGAATATCCAATCGAACTGCGAGGAGAATTCCACAGAGAACAAGAGATCGAGGTGAGAGTCATCCCATTTTTGAGGATCAACGAGTACTGCGAGAACCTTTTCCTGGTTCGCTACGATGTGGAGTAATTTTTCCTTGATCGAGGTACTCATGATCCGAGCAAAAAACGCAAAATATTGTGAATCAATATCTTATTGTTTTCATCAAAAAAACAAGCGTCCAGATGAATTTATTGTTATCAACATGTGAATCCTAATAACATAGGACAGGATGCTACACACAAAAAAATCTGTGTGGAAAAACTTGGCAGAATTTGACCTTCTAACCATAGTACATTTGAGCAAAAACCCGCTAAACTTTTTTAGCGCTTTTTGAAGTGAAGAAATAAGTCGTAACCCCACCAAAAACAAAAGCAGATTATGGGCCAAGAGAAAGCTACCTACAACCCCAAAGGCTTGAAATTCAAGCGATTCAACACCAAAAAAGGAGTTCATCCTTTCGAACAATTCAACTACGAATATCGCACCTCAATGATCAAGAATCCTGCTGGTGACGTAGTGTTCCAGATGGATAATGTGGAGGTTCCGGAGAGATGGTCACAAGTGGCTACGGACATCCTCGCTCAGAAGTATTTCAGAAAGGCTGGGGTACCTCAGGAAGATGGTAGTACAGGAAGTGAAACTTCCATAAAACAAGTTGCACACCGATTAGCGGATTGTTGGCGAACGTGGGGAAGCCGATACGGATATTTTGCAAGCAAAGATGACGCTCAGGTATTCTATGAAGAGTTGGTATACAGCATCATGGCCCAGCATGCTGCACCGAATTCTCCGCAGTGGTTCAATACAGGGTTACACAATACATACGGCATCACCGGAAAACCTCAGGGACACTCTTACGTAGATCCTGATACCGGCAAACTGAGAAAATCGACAAGTGCATACGAGCGCCCTCAGCCACATGCATGTTTCATCCTCTCCGTGAGTGATGATCTCGTGAACGAAGGTGGGATCATGGACCTCTGGGTTCGCGAAGCACGTATCTTCAAGTACGGTTCCGGTGTTGGAACGAACTTCTCTGCCATTCGCGGAGCCGACGAGCTTTTGAGCGGTGGTGGTAAGTCGAGCGGTTTGATGTCATTCCTCAAGATAGGTGACCGTGCCGCAGGCGCGATCAAATCAGGTGGAACTACTCGCCGTGCTGCCAAGATGGTGACACTTGACCTGGACCACCCGGAAGCCATCGAATTCATCAACTGGAAAAAGGATGAAGAGAAGAAGGTTGCCGCATTGATCGATCACGGATACGCATCTGATTACGAAGGAGAGGCTTATCAAACAGTGAGCGGTCAGAATTCGAACAACTCGGTTCGTATCCCGGCCAAATTCTTCCACGCACTGGAGAAACAAGAGAATTGGGATCTCATCGCGCGTACCGATGGTCGTGTGATGCAGAGCATTCCTGCTGAGAAGATCTGGGACGATATTTCATACGCCGCATGGGCGTGTGCCGATCCGGGAGTACAATACGACACTACCATCAACGACTGGCATACCTGTCCTGAAGGCGGACCGATCAACGCATCGAATCCATGTTCGGAGTACATGTTCCTCGACAATACTGCATGTAACCTTGCGTCGCTGAACTTGCGTCACTTCTTTAACACAGATTCTTGTGAGTTTGATGTAGAGGCACTGGAATATGCGTCTCGACTTTGGACCATCGTTCTCGAGATCTCCGTACTGATGGCTCAGTTCCCATCTAAGGAAGTAGCAGAGCTCTCTTATAAGTATCGTACACTCGGACTTGGTTACGCAAATCTCGGTTCTGTGCTCATGCTTGCAGGTATCCCTTACGATAGCGAAGAGGCAACTGCGATCTGTGGTGCGGTAACTGCGATCCTTACGGGAACAGCTTACGCGACTTCAGCAGAAATGGCTGCATACCTCGGAGCTTTCGAAGAATACGAAAAGAATAAAGAACACATGTTGCGTGTGATCAGAAATCACCGTTACGCAGCATACAACGTAGACGAGTACGAAAACCTCAGTGTGAAACCTGTAGGTATCGATCAGAAAGTGTGTCCTGAGTACTTGCTTCGTGCAGCTACCACAGCATGGGACAATGCACTCCAAGGTGGTGAGAAGCACGGATACCGCAACGCACAAACCACAGTGATCGCTCCAACCGGAACGATCGGTCTGGTGATGGATTGCGATACCACCGGTATCGAGCCGGATTTCGCACTCGTGAAATTCAAGAAATTGAGTGGTGGTGGATATTTTAAGATCGTAAATCAGAGTGTTCCGGGAGCTTTGAAAAATCTCGAGTACACCGATGATCAGATCGATGATATCATCAACTACGCGAAAGGGCACGGAACACTCAAAGGTGCTCCGGGTGTGAACCACAAGTCTCTGAAAGAAAAAGGATTCAACAAGACCGATCTCAAGAAGATCGAGGATAGTCTGGCGAGTGCATTCGAGATCGGATTCGTGTTCAACCAATGGACTTTAGGTGAACCAACGATGAAGCGTATTGGATTCACTCCGGAGCAATACAATAGTCCCGACTTCAACATGTTGAAGGAATTGGGTTATTCGTCCGGGCAGATCGCAGAGGCGAATGATTTCGTGTGTGGTACCATGACCGTCGAAGGAGCACCTCATCTGAAAGAAGAGCATCTTCCGGTATTCGATTGTGCCAACCGTTGTGGAGATCGCGGAACACGTTTCATCCATGCACATGGTCATATCCGAATGATGGCAGCAGCACAGCCTTTCATTTCCGGTGCCATCTCTAAAACGATCAACCTACCGAATGAGGCAACGGTAGATGATATAAAATCTTGCTATCACTTGAGCTGGAAACTAGGCCTTAAAGCCAACGCATTGTACCGCGACGGCTGTAAGCTTTCTCAACCACTCAGCAACAAGTCGGATTCGAAAAAAGAAGAGACTGAAGAAGCAAAAGACGTAGTAGACGAAGTACTGGACGGCAAAGGAGAACTCACACTCGAAGAGATCACTCCGGAGCAAGTACTCGACGCTGCTCGTCGCATCATCGACGAATCCAACGATACTAAATTCAAACTACAACTTTCCAATATCGTAGAACGCAAGAAGCTTCCTAACAAACGTGGAGGATTCACGCAGAAAGCGAAAGTGGGTGGTCAGACCTTGTTCATCCGCACAGGTGAATACGGCGACGGTCGACTGGGAGAGATCTTTGTCGACATGCACAAAGAAGGGGCGACCTTCCGTTCATTGATGAACTGTTTCTCCATTGCGGTTTCCATCGGATTGCAATACGGTGTACCGTTGCGTGAATTCGTCGACAAGTTCACATTCACCAAATTCGAGCCATCGGGAATGGTGCAAGGACACGACAATATCAAGAACGCAACTTCCATCGTGGACTTCATGTTCCGTCTCCTTGGATTTGAATACCTCGGTATGGACCACCTGGTACAGGTTCCTCCAACCGAACCCCGTAATAAGATCGATCACGCTGCGCAATCAGCTGCTGTAAAAGCGGCTCCGAAAGTGCAAGCTGTCACGGAGAAGCAAACCGTGACCGCAACCGTGAAAAAAGAAACTACAGAAGCACAGCTTAGTGTGACTGATGAGTTCATGAAAACACAGCAGAGCGACGCTCCGGCATGTAATGTGTGTGGTCACCTGACCATCCGCAGTGGCACATGCTACAAGTGTCTGAACTGTGGTAACTCATTGGGCTGTAGCTAGTTCAAGAGCAATTTTTTGCCATAACCAAAAACGATGAGAGCCGCTGTCTGCCTGCGGCTCTCTTTTTTTGTCTAAATTTTCAGCTTGAAAATGAATAATCAAATATGAACAAGTTCACCATAATTGCCTTGGCAATGCTATTATCCATTTCGTGCAACTCAAACCAAAACCATCGTGATCACAGTTCTCATGTCGATAGTATCTCATTGAACGACGGACATAAATGGCAAGTCAATGCGGAGATGAAGCCCTTTCTCGAATCGGGCGCTCAATTGGTTAAAGACTACATATCAAAGGAGAGTAATGCATTCAAAGAATTGGCTCAGGATTTGAAAGCACAGAACGACTCCCTCATCAGTAGCTGCACAATGAAAGGTGAGAGTCATGAAGAATTGCATAAATGGCTACATCCCCACCTGGAGCTGGTTAAGGAGTTGTCAAGGGCCTCCAGCGTCGATGAAGCCGATGAGATCGTTGCCCGTCTTGAAGGATCCTACCATACCTATCAAATGTTTTTCGAATGAACCTGAAAGAACTGCATACCGATAAAGAAGTTAGCGCAAGATCTATTGCTCAACAATTACAATCCGATGTGATCGCGATTCAAATCATGGAAGAGGGTACATTGAAGGAGCACATCTCCAAGGTGCCGGCAGTTCTGTTCTGCGTGGTTGGAAAAGTAAAATATGGGGATGAGCATGGAACGAGTATCGACCTCGTTCCAGGTGACTTTCACCATATTGAACCCATGATCAAGCATTGGGTCAATGCTGCTGAACGGAGTCAGTTGCTTCTGGTAAAATGACCAACACCCCTCAGTTCATGCTCGTGAAGTCAAACCTAATAAATTTCCGAAGTGAATTCATCAAATGACATCTGTACAATATGTGGTGCAGGTGTATCAGATGTGAATTGTCCGAATTGCACGTATCCTCAAAACGGTTCTCCACGCGATCAGGTTCGGTTTAGGAATAAACTTACCGCGATTTACTACACCTTCAAATCGGTCAAGAAATACAAAGCCGGACTTCATTACCTCATTTCAGGTACAATGGTTTTCTGCGCGATAAATGCGTTACCTTATCATACGTCACTTGGAGTTGCATACTTAGTACTCGCGATCGGTTACTTGATCTTTGGAAGATTCTTCAAACCCGACCAGTGGGCTACTCATTTTTCGTACTTGTCCATCACTGTTCTTGGGCAAACTGTTGGCGAATTCATTGGTGGAATTTACCCTTTGTACTTTTTCGAACAATTTACCGTGGAGAGCATGGATGAGCTGGATCTGGTTCCTGCTCTAGCATCATTCATTCCTCTGGTCTATTGGGTGTTTCGAGGCATCTTGGTCATACTTTGCTTGAGAGCATCGTATCTGAGCAGTAAGTTGGAGATGGCAGGATTTTTGTATGGCTTTGCATTGATGCAATACTCCGATAAGCTCCATGAAGATGATATCTGAAATTGGCAAGATCTTCTTTGTACTTGGAGCTTTGCTCTCATTGTATTTGCCAGGAATGGCACAAAAGCAACTCATTCAGTGCTCTGGAGAATCTGATTCTCTATCACGGGTTTTCGTGCAAAATATGTCGACTGACCCAAGAGGTGATATTCCAACATTGATCAATTATTGGGAAGACAGCTGTGGGATCACCGAAATCCAGAATCGCGCACGACTGATCTTTGCCATCTCAGAGAACGCCTATGAACCGGCACTATGGGACACCTTTCTGTATGGTGAGTTACCGTGGTATGAAAACAGGATGAAGCGCATTCAACGTCTGCGACGTGACAGCATTCGGGACACGGTCATCAACCGGGCGTTCGACTGCGTACAGGTTGATGGTCCGTTCGACAGATATACCCGCGATTTTGCGCAATGGCATCTTCTGAATACAGATCTGAAACCGAGTGAGCGAATAGTTCTTACCATGCTCAATGGAGACGATACGTTGCACTATCAGATGCTACGTGAGACTCCTCGTGACTCAGCAACCATTGCGGCGATCTACCAGGATGAAGTGAGGCGCATCTTGCTCAAGCCTGAGATGTATTTCAGGATCGGACTTGGTGTATGGAAACCGGTCGACAATGAGATCCTAGGCACGCACCCAACTATATTTTGTAATCTGGGCCAGTGGCATCAGAAGTGGGGCTGGGAAGTGGATTTTGCCTTTCGACCTTTCCCATCGAGAGATAGTTTTCAGATCAACACAAAGAAGATCGACCTCTATTCCAACACGTTCTCCGGTTGGTCGTCGAACGTTTATATCACCCGCAACCTTTCCAGACAACAACACACCAAGCTTAACCTACGCGCAGGAATTGGGTGGGACGCTGTTGCGCTGAATTATGTGGAAGAGTATGACGATGGCGACGTGGATAAGATGGTCTTGGCCAACTCATTCTCAGCTGTAGCAGGACTCGAGTGGGTCTTGAAATTTCGAAATGGGGAAATGATGTCCGTGGGGATACAGAGACATTTCACCGATTACAGCGACAAGCGCACGGATGTTCCAGGAGGTGCTACAAGTTTGAGAGTGGGTTATTCATTTGGAGGTGTTTCCGACAAAGATTGGCAGCTCGAGAAACTTCGATTTGATCCCTGGGATCACAAATTACCTGAGTAATTCTCTCTTCGAATGACCGAGGCTGTGTATAAGAATGCCGTCTCGCTTTCGTTCTTCCTGAACCGGCACATCTACTTTTGAGTTGCCGTAAGTTCACGGCACAGTCGAAACAAAATTGAGCTCTCTAAAAAAACTCGTATCTGAAACCGCGATCTACGGTATCACACATACCGTTGGAAGGCTGCTCAATTTTCTGTTGGTCCCGATCTATACGACCTTGTTCGCGCCGGAAGAATACGGGGTGATCAACGTCCTCTATTCTGTAGTCGCCTTTGCCATAGTGCTTTTGCTCTATGGGATGGAAACGGCTTTTTTCAATTATTCGAGAAAGAGCGAACCTCTCAAAGTATTTAGCACTGCACAGATCTCGGTGACGATCAGCAGCTTGGTCTTCATCCTGCTCGGATATACCTATGCCCAGAATATTGCCAACTTCCTTGAGTATCCCGACTACTTGGAACTGGTTCGGATATTCGTATTCATCCTGGCGATCGACGCGTTAAGTGCGCTGCCGCTTGCATTGCTTCGTCAGCAAAACCGACCATTGCGATTTGGTTGGGTTAGGCTCACCAATATCGCACTCAATATCGGGTTTAACTTGTACTTCCTGTTGCTTGTACCATATCTGATCAATCAGGGTTATAGCTTCAGTTGGTATGATCCGAATTTTGGTATTGGTTATATCGTAGTGTCGAATCTCATTGCCAGTGTGGCCATGTTCGTGCTCCTTCTTCCACAGTGGAAAAATGTGCGGGCAGGATTTGACACGGGTCTCTGGAAACAGATGATCGGTTACGCGTACCCGCTCATCTTCGTTGGGTTGGCCGGTATCGTCAATGAGACCCTGGATCGTGTGCTGTTACGTAAACTGCTCCCGGAGAGCACCGCTGAATTTGACGTTGGTGTATACAGCGCATTTTACAAGCTCAGCATCATCATGACTCTGTTTGTTCAGGCATTTCGTTTTGGAGCGGAACCTTTCTTTTTTCGTAAAAGTGAAGATGGAGATGCCCGCGAGACTTACGCCAAGGTGATGCATTATTTCGTGATAGTCACTAGTTTCATTTTTCTGATGACCTGTGTTTTTGTCGAATTGATTGCACCTTTCCTCGTTGTTCGGGAAGAGTATTACACTCACCCTGATGGAATGCGCATCGTTCCGATATTACTTCTTGCGAACTTGTTTCTAGGTATACTTTTCAATCTGAATTTCTGGTACAAACTGAGTCATAAAACGCATATCGGAATGTGGGTATCCATCGGTGGAGCTCTGGTTACCATACTCTTGAATTATCTGCTCATACCGCGCATGGGTATAGTAGCTTCGGCCATCACAACGCTTGTGGTCTATGCGAGCATGTCGGTGGCGAGCTTTTCTCTTGGGAGGAAATACTATCCAATACCTTACAGGCTCAAGCCCATCCTGTTCTATTTGATATTTTCAGTCGCACTGGTTGCGGCGGTTTATAAACTGAGTGATACGGTCGAACAGATCCACTCATTTGCCTTTGGCGCAATGGCTGTGATACTGTTCATTCTGGCCTTCTGGTATATGGAACGTCCGCTCAAAAAGATGTAGCTTTGCGGCTTAATTGCGCGTTGTGCTTGAGATCAAGGTCGTAAACCGGTCGAAACATCCTTTACCCCAGTACGAAACCGTACAGGCAGCAGGGATGGATCTGCGGGCAGACCTGGAGGAGTCGGTCGAAATTCGTCCCATGGAGCGTAAGCTTATCGGGACGGGAATCCATATTCAGTTACCGGTTGGCTACGAAGCTCAGATCCGCCCCAGAAGTGGAATGGCCTGGAAGTTCGGTCTGACCGTTCTCAACGCACCGGGAACCATTGATTCGGATTACCGCGGAGAGATCAAAGTGATACTGATCAACCTCTCGGAAGAAATCCGCACGATCGAAGATGGTGACCGCATTGCGCAAATGGTGGTAGCACAACACGAACGAGTTGTGTTCGCACTGGTAGATGACCTGGAAGAAACAACAAGAGGATCCGGTGGCTATGGCCACACGGGAGTGAAATAGAACATATGAACATTATTATTCCAATGGCCGGAATGGGGAAGCGCATGAGACCGCATACCCTTACAACTCCGAAACCTTTGATCCCGGTTGCGGGAAAACCTATCGTTCAACGTCTCGTAGAGGACATCGCCAAGATGTGCGATGAGAAGATCGAGACGATCGCCTTCATCATAGGCCGACATTTTGGTGAAGAGGTCGAAGAGCATCTCCGCCAGATCGCCAAAGAAGAGGGTGCGGTAGGAAAGATATACTATCAGGATGAAGCACTTGGAACGGCGCACGCCGTGAACTGTGCGCAAGAATGCCTCACCGGAAACGTGATCGTGGCATTCGCAGATACTCTTTTCCGTGCAGATTTCAAGATCGATAAGGAACAGGACGGAGTGATCTGGGTGCACCGTGTGGATGACCCAAGCGCTTTTGGCGTGGTGAAGCTTGACGACAATGGCAACATCTCCGACTTCGTTGAGAAACCGGAAACGTTTGTAAGCGACCTAGCCATCATCGGTATCTATTTCTTCAAGGACGGAGAATATCTCAAACAAGAGATCAAGTACATCCTCGATAACGACATCAAGGAAAAGGGAGAATACCAGCTTACCAATGTGCTCGACAACATGAAGAACAAAGGTTCGGTATTTGCTCCCGGAAGAGTGGACGAATGGTGGGATTGTGGCAACAAAAATGCTACGGTATACACCAATCAACGTGTTCTGGCGAACATGAACGGAGAGCTGAAAAGGCCAACGGATGTCCAGGAAAATGAAAGTACGATCATCGATCCGTGCTTCATCGGAAAAGGCGTTGTTCTGAGAAATGCGACCGTTGGTCCATACGTATCCATAGGGGATAATACTACCATTGAGAACAGCGTTATCAGCAATAGTATCGTACAATCTGATACCGAGATCAAAAACGCCAACCTGACCAATTCAATGATAGGCAAGCACGCCATATATGACGGAGAAGCCAATGAGGTCAGTATTGGTGACTACTGCCAACAAAGTGAGTAAGACGCTCCGGAGTCATATCATCCTTCTTCTTGCCGTGCTCACCATGAGCACATCCTCCTGTAGTTTGTTCAAGTCAGCAACCCGGACAGGACTGTCCTATCAGGAAGAAAAGGTCTTTCAGGAATACTACTTTCAGGCATCCAAGGAAAAGGTCCTGGGAAATACAGCCTTGTCCCTTCAGCAGTTCGGTAAAGCGCTGGAAGTGGATCCGAAGTCACATGCCACCTTATACCAGATCGCCAATCTGCACTATGCTCTGCACGACATCGATAAGGCCATTTATTTCGCCGAGAGATCGGTCGAGAAAAGCCCCGAATACAACTTCTGGTATTATGGTCAGCTAGGGCAGTTCTACAACCGCAAAGGGATGTACACGGAGTCGGCAGAGGTCTTTTACAAAATGGCAAAAGCGGAACCCGACCGCCGGACCAACTATATGGAAGCCGCCAACCAGTATATCAACGCCATGGAATTCAAGAAGTCCCTGGAAGTGCTGGAAGAATATCGCGAACGATTCGGGATCGACGAAGAGAGCGCCCGAAAGCTCGAAGGTATTTATGGAGAACTCGGGAAGATCGACAAGGCCAATGAAGTGATGGAGGCTCTGGTGATGGCAAATCCGGGTGATTCCAGATATCTTGGATTATTGGCAGAATCATACTTACGTGCTCAGCGAGCAGACGATGCCAGAGCAACATACGAGAAAATGCTCGAGCTCGATGCTGGAAATGGATATGCTCATTTTGGTTTGGCTGACATATATCGAAGCAAAGGACAAGATGACCTTGCATTCAACCACATGCTGGACGCTTTTCGTGATGACGATGTTTCAGTGGGACTAAAGCTACAAGTGATACAATCCTATTTTCCCTTCATTACATCAAATCCGGACATGCGCGATCAAGCATTGAAGCTGCTTGGAGTGATGGAGGATGTGCACAGTCAGGATCCTCGCGTTTACGTGGCTCATTGTGATGTTCTTTACAGCGCCCGACAACCGAGACAAGCACGCGAAAAGCTCCGGATCTCCCTGGATCTCGATCCATCGAACTTCAGCGGATGGCAACAGTTGATCGCTTTGGATAGTGAACTGGGTGATTTCGAGGAAATGCAGAAAGACTCCAAGGAGTTTCTCGACAACTTCCCGATCCAGCCCCTTCCTTATATATCTAATGCGCATGCAAACATGCTGCTCGGTTATTTCGAGCAAGCAATTTATGTGGCTCAAGAGGGACTTGAGATCAGCCGATTGAAAGAAGATAAGTCTCAGTTACTCATAACGCTGGCTACATCTTTTTACGAGATCGGTAAGTACGTAGAAAGCGACAATGCGCACGAAGAACTTCTTGAGCTCGCACCCAATGACGACCTTGCGCTGAACAACTACGCTTATTTCCTTGCTCAGCGGGGAGAGAAATTAGAGAAGGCACAGCAGATGAGCAAAAAGGCTCTTGAGCGCAATCCAAACAATATCTCATACCTCGATACATACGGTTGGGTTCTTTACCAACTGGAGAAATACGAAGAGGCTCTTGTTTACCTCAAACGAGCCCATGATGCTGATCCAAATGACCCGGAGATCCTTCAGCATCTGGGAAGTGCGTATGTCAAACTCGATCGCACACAGGAAGCCGAAGCGATCTTCAAGAAACTCGAGGAGATCAACAAGGAAATTCAATCACGCATCTGATGCAGAGATCGAAACCCATTTTCATACTGGTTGTTCTCAGCCTGAGCTTGTATTCGTGCAAGGTCCGACTTCAATCGACGGATTGCCAGCCAAAAGTTTCAGGGCTCGGAGCTCCTGTAGCAATTGCGTTGGATGAAAATCGATTTCAAGTGGGTATGATCACATTCAAAGCAAAGGCAGAGCTCACAGAGAATAACAATACACAGAACTTTGATGTGCACTTTCGCATGATCGAAGACAGTGCGGTGTGGGTGCGTGTCAGTGCGCTTGGTATCGAGGGTGTTCGCCTGTTGGTGGAGCGAGATTCTGTGACCATGATCAACCGCTTGAACAGGACCTACGTGCACACCTCAACAGATTATCTGCGCCAACTTGCCGGTGTGGATTTCAGCATGCAACAACTGCAGGACTTTCTGGTGGGGAACCCTCTTCACGGTGCTCAACAACTTCGGCCATTTGATGTAGAAATATTAGGAGAAGTATTCTCCGTGATCCAGGATGGGATCCATTACACGTATCAGGTAAATGATTGCAACCGTCTGGATGTCTTGCAGTCACTCGACAAGAAAACGCATCAACACGTGTATGCGAAGTATTCCGATTTTAAGAAAGTGCGCAAACGCGGGATCGTCCCCGGAATGATACAGGTTTCACACACAGACGGTCCGAAAAAGACGGAATTGAAACTCAAGTACGCGAACGTTAGTACCGAAGAATTCAGTTCACTCGCGATTAATATACCTTCGCGTTATGCGAATGCGCTGGAATAGGATATTGACTCTCGTCGCATTGGTCGCGATCCTGATCCCGGCCGGCGGACAAAGCCGCAAGGATCTGGAAGCCAAGCGCAAAGCCAACAAGCGAGAGATCGAGATCGCACGTCGCATACTCTCCGAAACTACTTCCAGGCGCAGCGAAAGCTTAGAAACTCTTACCCTTCTTGAGCAGCAGATCGAACAGCGAAAAAATCTGATAGACGGACTCGGAATGGAATTGACGTTGATTGATGCTGAGATCGACGTAGCCAATGAGGATATTGCTGCTCTGAATCGCGAGATCGATGAACTCAAAGAGGAATTCTCCACGCTCCTTTACCAGGCATACAAGATGCGCAAGAAGAACAGTGTACTGTACTTCATGCTTTCTTCTACGAGCTTCAACCAAGCCATCAAGCGCATGCATTTCATTCGTGACCTCGTGAGTTATCGAAAGAAGCAGCTGCGACTCATCGTCGACAAACAGAAAGAGAACAGCGGTAACATCTTCCGACTTATTCGAAAGAAGAACTCCAAGTTGAGCCTGGTCAACCAACGGAGGAATGAGATGTCGAAGCTCGAAGGCGACCAGGAAGACATGAAAAACCTAGTGGAGGTCCTAAAGGGAAAAGAGGAAGAACTCAAGAAGGAGCTCCAGGAGAAGCGAAGGATCGAGCGTGAACTCGATAAAGCCATCCAAAGAGCGATGCGCGAAGAGATCGAGCGATCAAAACGCATCGCAGAAACCAGAAGAAAGGATCGGAATACCCGAAATGAAGCGACTGATATCGACAAGGTGATCGGAAGCAATTTCGGAGAAAATAAGGGAGCACTGCCATGGCCGGTGTCATACGGCTACATCAGCGAGCCATTTGGCAAACACAAACACCCTCGTATCAAGAACATCACCACCGAGAACAACGGAGTGAACATCGCAACTCGCGATGGTGAATATGTCAAAGCCGTTTTCGAAGGAAAGGTGAGCGCAGTCCTGCAGGTTCCCGGAATGAAGAACTCGGTCCTGATGAAACATGGCGGCTATTACACCGTATACGCCAATCTCGACGATGTGGAAGTGAAGTCAGGTCAGGAAGTGAAGCGAGGTGAACGTTTGGGAATCGTCAAACGAGATGCCCGTGGGTTGAGCGAATTCCATTTCGAGATTTGGAAAGGGAGCACCAAGCTCGATCCGGCACCTTGGTTGGGTCGTTTGTAAGCCACGGGGCTTTCACCGAAATTCGTAGCATGGATGTAGCAGTAATAGGAACAGGGGTTATGGGCTCGGGTATCGCACAGGTTTGTGCCATGGCCGGCCATAAAGTACAATTGTTCGACTTGAGTGGCGAAGCCCTGGCTCGGGGGATCAGAACTATTGGGAAGAACCTCGACAAGGGGATAGACCGTGGAAAGGTCACGGAGGAACAGAAAGCCGCCTGTCTGGGGAATATCGATCAAGTTAGCAATCTCAATGAGATCAGAGCCGAACTTGTGATCGAAGCGGTAGTGGAGCGCCTCGATGTCAAGATCCAGCTCTTCAATAATTTGTCGGACAACAACTCCGGCGATTGCATCCTTGCCACCAATACTTCATCCATTCCCATCACACAGATCGCTGCGCAAGTTCCACATCCTGAGAGAGTCATAGGAATCCACTTTTTCAACCCGGCACATATCATGAAGTTGGTCGAGATCGTTAGTGGAGCACATACCGACCCTGCTTTGGCAGCCAAAGCAGCTGACTTCGTTTCAGGGTTAGGGAAGGTACCGATCCATGCTGCGGATGCTCCCGGATTTATCGTAAACCGAGTGGCCAGGAATTTCTACGTGGAAGGCCTCAAGGTTTTGGAAGAACAGGTAGCTGATGTAGAAATGATCGACGACCTGATGCAAGCGAGTGGTTTCAAAATGGGACCTTTCCGCCTAATGGATCTGATCGGAGTGGAAACGAATTATTCGGTAACGACGAGCATGTTCGAGCTCTTTAAACAGGACTCAAAGTTCCGTCCTAGCCGAATTCAAAAACAGAAAGTGGATGCCGGACACCATGGAAGAAAGACCGGCAAGGGTTTTTATGACTACAGCTAAGCGAGCCATATTCATACTCAGTTTGGGATTGCTCCTGATCCACAGTTCCTGTGGCGACGACAATACCAATCAACAGAGCTTCATTCCCGATGTTCCGGTGAGCATTACCATCAATACGGATCTGCCGTCCTACTATCATTTGAAAAATCTCGGTGGATTTGAATACCTGGATGGAGGCTATCGTGGGGTGTTGCTCATCCATAATTTCGACGATCTGTACTATGCCATTGAACGCACGTGCAGCTTCGAATCCGACAAGGAATGTGCGCATATCTTCGTCGATAGCATGAACTTCCAGCTCATGTGCGGACAATATGTCGATACGGGATTCGTAGAATGCTGCGCATCGAAATTCACATTTGACGGCAACGTATTGGAGCCACCGGCTCAGCTACCGCTCAAATTATATCGAGTCACACCGAACGGAGGGCTGCTCACGATCTCGAATTGACGAATGAGTATGAATATCGAGATAAACGAGGAAGACCTTCGCAAACTGATCGTGATCGGTGATCGGGTACTCTTAAAACCCAGAAAGGAACCCAGTAAGATCGGAAGTGGACTATACCTGCCACCGGGAGTTCATAAGAAGGAGGAAGTTTACACTGGATACGTGCTCAAAGCCGGTCCGGGTTACCCAATACCCGCCATTCAGGACATCGATGAACCTTGGAAAGACAAGCAGGACGATGTCAAATACGTACCGTTACAGCCCAAGGAAAGTGACCTTGCAGTCTATCTCCAGAAAAACGCCATAGAAATCGTGTTCAACAATGACAGGTACGTCATCGTTCCACAATCGGCAATTCTATTAGTAATGAGAGACGAAGATCTAACTGACTAGTGGATTACCACTCGTCTTCTTCGTAGACAGGTTGCTTGCGGCAAGTCTCTTTCAAACCGTCGAGCCATCCGTTGATCTTGCGATCTGCAGCCAACAGAATGTTGTCGTTGTCACGAACATTCTGATCCGACTTCATGAGGTACTCGAAGTAAGTACGATCACGCTCCTTTTCACCGGCCAAAGGCTCAGCGAGATAAACCAAACGGTTCACTGAGTAGCGGTAACGTCCTTCTCTAATACGGATCTCCATGAAGAATTCTACGTCGCCCGACTCCACAGTACGGAAGTCGTTCATCTTGATCTCACAAGGGAAAGAACCCTTCAAGCGGATCTTGTATTCCATCTCACTTGCGTTCAAGTTGATGTCGTCCATGGTAGTGAGCTTCTTCAATTCTTTTTCGCCGAACTCGTTCTTCATCCAGTCCTTCGCTCGGTGATAGATCGTGTCAACCTCCACTTCGAAATCCTCGTCGTCGAGTACATCCACCACACCTGAGTACGATACCAACTCGCGAGTGGAATCATAAGGAGGGACGAAACGCTCGATCGGTTTAACAACCACACGTGGTTTCACTACGTAGTTGCCATTGCCGCTATTCCCCGAGCTTTGGTTGTCGAAGTAATCAGATATGTCACTATCGGAACCTCCACTGTAATCGCTGCTGTAGTCAGCATCGTCCGAATAGGTGGAATCGCTGTAATCAGAATAATCGTCGCTATAGTCGGAACTATAATCCGAGTCGTAGTACGCGTCGTCGTCATACTGCGCTGCTGCATCGTACGAAACGGTGCCAAGCGCGGCGAACATCAGGCCTAGTGCGCTGATATTCAATACTTTGTTAAGATACTTTTTCAATTTCACTAAAGTGTATTTATGACAGGTTGTGCAAAAATAGAACTATATGTAAGACCGCCTAATCATTTTTTATTCAGCTAATCCAGCAACGTGTCAAACCTTTGTTTAGTATGCGGAGGACAATATTATATTTGACCTCCAAAACCACAGCCATCACATGAGAAACACGATCAGGATCATCGGATTAGGACTGCTCTTCAGCTTTATATCATGCAAGGAGCATGCCGAAGACAAAGACGATGATCAAACCAACCAAAACACTGAAACCATGACCATAGCTAACGACGTACACTCTTTCGGTAAACCAAACGAAGTCGCGATCAAGCATATGCATCTCGACCTCGCAATTGACTTCAAGGAAGAGATCCTCCAGGGAAGTGTGCGATTGGATCTTGAGAATAAAACAGGTTCAGATAAACTGCATTTGGACACCAAAGACCTGACCATTAAAAAGGTCACTTTGGACGATGGCAGTGAAACGAAGTATCAAATAAAGGATGAGGTCGAGCATCTCGGACAGGAAATGATCGTGGACATCACTCCTGAAACGAAATCGGTGACCATCGAATACGCAACCAGCGAAGAGGCGGAGGCGCTCCAATGGCTCTCGCCCGAGCAAACTTCGGGTGGCGAGTACCCCTTCCTTTTCAGTCAGTCACAGGCGATTCTTGCTCGTAGCTGGATCCCTTGTCAGGATGGACCAGGTGTGAAATTCACCTATACAGCTAAAATGACCACCGACCCGAATCTCATGGTCCTCATGAGTGCTGAGAACGGTACAGAGAAGAATGCCGACGGGATCTACACCTTCAAAATGGAACAACCGGTATCCTCTTATCTCATGGCGTTAACTGCGGGAGATCTGGAATATCGTTCTACCGGAAGAAATTCCGGAGTGTATGCCGAGCCAAATATGCTAGAAGCTTCGGCCTGGGAGTTCGCCGATATGCAAAGCATGATCGATTCAGCTGAGGAACTCTATGGTCCCTACCAATGGGGACAATACGACGTGGTGGTTCTGCCTCCAAGTTTCCCATTCGGAGGAATGGAAAATCCACGCCTCACTTTCGCGACGCCAACCATCATAGCCGGCGACCGATCGCTGGTATCACTGATTGCGCATGAGCTTGCGCATTCGTGGTCGGGTAACCTGGTGACCAACGAGACCTGGAACGACTTCTGGTTGAATGAAGGATTCACCGTGTATTTCGAACAGCGCATCATGGAGAAGATCTACGGACAGGATTACGCCGATATGGAAACCAAGCTCGGTATGGGAGGCCTGAAGGAAACCATCGCAGATCTAACTGCTAAAGGCAAAAAAGAAGACACACATCTTTACTTGAACCTCGAAGGGCGCAACCCGGACGACGGACTTACTGATGTGGCATATGAGAAGGGACGCTTTTTCCTACAAACCATCGAGAAGGCAGTGGGACGTGAGAAGTTCGACGCATTCCTGAAAGGCTATTTCACCGAAAATGCCTTCAAAGCGATGAATACAGAGCGTTTCCTTGAATACCTCGACGAGCACCTCTATCAAGGAGATGCGGCACTTGCTGATCAGATCAATGCGGATGCATGGGTTTACGGGCCGGGTCTGCCCGACAATGCACCGGACCCACATTCGAGCGAGCTCGACAAAGTGGAGGCACAGGTAGAAGCATTCGTAGGAGGAACAGCTCCGGCGGATCTCGACACTGCAGGTTGGACCACCCACCATTGGCTGTACTTCCTGCGTGCTCTACCCGAAGCATTGACTTCGGAGCAAATGGCCGCACTCGATGCATCATTCGGGTTTACCGATAGCGGTAACAGCGAGATCCTTTGCGACTGGTTCCAGCATTGCATCCAAAATGAATACAAGGAAGCTTATCCGAAAATGGAGCACTTCCTGACGCATGTCGGTAGACGTAAGTTCCTCACACCACTGTACAAGAGACTGGTGAAGACCGAAGACGGCACGGAATGGGCCAAGCGTGTATTTGAATTGGCGCGTCCGGGTTACCATTTTGTGTCGGAGAACACGATCCAGGAGCTTCTTTACCCTACTGACTCCAATGAATAAACTGGACATACACGCTCACATCATGCCCGAAGGCTGGGATCTTCTCCACGAGAAGTATGGCTACAAGGGATTCATTTATCTGGAAGATGAACCGGGTACGGATGCCAAGCGCATGATGCGAGATGATGGAATGTTCTTTCGACGCGTTGAGCGAAACTGCTACGACCCGGAAGCGATACTGGAGGATATGGACGCCAATGGCGTCCAGCGTATGACCTTGTGCAATATCCCGGTGCTTTTCTACTACTGGGCTAAGCCGAAGCATACGCTCGAATGGAGTCAATTCCTGAACGATTTTTATACCAAGATCCAGGAGGATTATTCCGATCGATTCATAGGACTGGGGACATTACCCATGCAGGATATCGATCTGGCGATCAAAGAGCTCGAGCGATGCAAATCATTGGGACTACCGGGAGTGGAGATCGGTTCACATATCGAGGATAAGAACCTCGACGACGAGAGCTTCCATCCATTTTGGCAAGCAGCTCAAGATCTGGAGATGAGCATCTTCATCCATCCATGGGAAATGATGGGACAAGCAGATATGAGGAAGTATTGGTTGCCATGGCTGGTAGGTATGCCGGCAGAAACCTCACGAGCTATCTGTTCTATGATGTTCGGCGGTGTATTCGACAAATTCCCGAAGCTCAAAGTGATGTTCGCTCACGGTGGAGGATCATTTGCGCATACCCTTGGAAGGATCTCCCACGGCTGGCATTGTCGCCCCGATCTGGTGAACCTCAACGATGTGAAAGATCCATACGAGTATCGCGGAAAGTTCTGGGTGGATGGCATCACACACGACCAGGACGCACTACGCTATTTGATCAGTGTGATCGGAGAGGATCGCATTGCCTATGGAACGGATTATCCTTTCCCATTAGGAGATCTGAAGCACGGTCAGTTCATTCTGGAAATGGACGATCTGAGCACAGAGACTAAAGAGAAGCTCTTCTTTAGGAACGCCGAGGAATTCCTAGGGATCTGATCATTTGTTATTTGCACGGATGCGATCCAGCATGCCGTTCAATTGTTTTACTTCTTTGCGACTGAGATCATAGAAGAACCGATCGAGTAGGTGAATGTCAGCTTCGATCTTTTCCATGAGAGCAATACCTTCCTCTGAAAGCTCGATTAGCGACTGCCGCTTGTCGGTGGGCTTAGGGGTTTTGACCACAAGACCTCGCGCCACCAGTCGAGACAATAGACGTGAAACGTCGGCATCCTTCTCAACGATGCGCGATTTAATGTATAGGCTGTTCACTTTACCTGCCTTCGACTGGACGATAACCCGAAGCACATTGTACTGCTGATACGTGATACCGTGGTCGGCGAAAAAATTCTTGAGATGCTCATTGAGACGGACATTGGTGAGCTGGAAATTAAGCATCAACTTCTCCCATGAGGTTCTGAACGACTTCTTGCGAAGGACTTTTTTTGAGCTTCATTTGATGTTTGAACACCAAATCTAAGAAAATATAGATACCTACGGATGGTTACGCATGATTTCTATGACAGCATCGCGGATATATTCGTGTTTAGTGAAGGGAATGAAATGATTCTCCTCTGGATACATGAATAAGCGAAGGTCTTCACAGTTGACACATTGCTTCTGAATAAAATGCGCATTACCGGGTGGAACCAGAAAGTCCTTCTCTCCCTGGACCACGTACATAGGAATGGTGATCCGGCTCCAGTCGGTTAGGATCCTTGTGAGTTCATCTTTGAGAGGAAGGATCTCATCATTCGAAACGCGCATGGCGGTTGGGAATATCCATCGAAGCAGAGGATGATGCATCGGGCCTCTCCACTTCTCGTTTGGTTCAAGTTCCGGACTAACCGAACCTGCCACGACCACGCACCCGTGAAGCATGTCATTGTAAAGCATGGCTGCTCGAGCTACAACCGGTCCGCCATAGCTGTGGCCGATCAAGATGACTTTCCGTTCTTTGTTTTCTGAGATCAAGGGACCAAGGACCTGAGCCTGTTTGTCGAGGTCCGGTTCTGCATTCCCAAAATCCGAATAGCCATAACCCGGTCGGTCGATACACATCATTTCAAAATGTGCCAGCATCACTGAGTCTTTCATGGTATTAAAGAAATCCTGAGACGATCCTGGACTACCATGAACATAGATGACTAACGGCTTTTTCTCCCCTTCATTGATGCTTCGATAATTGATGTTCCTTCCGATTGCTTTGTATGAACCGGCATGCAATGTGAGGCTGTCTTTTTCGAAATCTCGAATGCTCTTTTTGTTGGATGAACGAAACTGAAAACAACCCGCCAGATTCAGAATGATCAGCAATACGATGGGTATCAGAATGACCCACTTCAATACCTTAAGAGTTCGTTTCAGAAATCGTCTCATTCTCTACAGTATAGGATATGTCACATCGTTTCAACAAGTCGCGATCATGGGAATTGATCACCATGATGAGATTTTTAAACTCTTCGCGGATCGCATTGAGAATAGAAACGCGCAAGCGCTCATTCAGATCCGAGAAGCTCTCATCGAATATAAGAAGATCAGCCGGTTTGTAGATAGCACGCGCGATGGCAACACGTTGTGCTTCGCCACCACTGATGGTCTTTCCTCCTTCTCCCAGTATCGTATCTATCCCATTGGATTGGGAGTCAATGAGTTCAGATAAGTCGCACATATTCAACACCTTATCGAGTCTCTCAGAGTCCGGTTCCAATCCAAAATAGATGTTTTCAGCGATGCTTCCATGTAGGAAGTAAGGCGACTATCGCACGATAGAAACCCGACTGGTCCGGGTACCCTTAGACGATCCATTGACCAGAATCTGACCTGAGGATGGAGTCATTAAGCCGGCAATTGCAAAAGCAAGCGTGGACTTGCCTGAACCGGATGGACCACCAATACCGACTGTCGTCCCTTTCTTGAGGTCGAGATTCACGTTTTTCAAAATGATCTTGTCACTTCGCTGGATGGAAATGTTGTCAAGTACGAGTCGCTCGACGACCTCATTGCTTGTTGGGTTCGATCTCAATGGCTCCGTATGCGGTGGGCGGATATTCAGGAGAAAGGGGTATGAGCGAATACTGTTCTGACTGTTCACAATTCGATTGATAGATGGAAGGAGCCGGAACGCGATGGCTGCAAAAAGAGTGAGTATGCCGATAAATTCCATGGGCTCAGCACCATTTAGCATCGCAGAGATGAGGAGTAAGGAGAGTGCGATGCTCACTTCCAATATACGAGGAGATAGTACGCCCGAAATGAGGTAGGACTTCTTGCGAAGCTCGAATAGCGAACGAACCTTTGATATGAATCGACCACGTATCCATTGTTGGTTGTTCCAGAGAGAGATCTCCGGATTTGCAAGTACAGTGGTGCTGATATCCCGATAAAGTGCCGGATACAGATCGTTGATGCTCAACCCAATACGCTCCAGGCCTTTTCTGCTCCAACGGAGAAGTATCAATGTCAGCGGAGCTGCAACCAATACCAGAACGAGGAGGACTTTGATATTCACAATGGCTGCCGCAGCAACTACCAAGAGAATGAGAAAAGTTTCGGCAATGATCAATACGGATGGAAGTAAGACCCGGTCATTGAAGTGATTGGTCATTTGCGAAAGCTCGTTCACTACATCAAGACTGTGGCGCTCATCCAATGATGAGACGTCCGAACAAAGTTGTTCCGAGAATCTGTCATCTATGAATCGCGTAGAGACATGTTGGGACAGGACTATTTGTTTTTTCTAAAGGAAATACGTGATCACATTCTTAACCACATAAACCAAAACGAGGAATATGAAAGGTGTGATAAGGTCCGTATCTGATTGAAAAATTGTCTGACCTCCAATCACTAAATCTGATTCCCGGAGAAAGGCAAGACGCAAGATCTTATACAAGGTGTATAGGGCAAGGAGATCCAGACCGACAATCGAGACGGCGATGAAGAGCAAACGCACCATCCGGGGGCGATCCGTTTTCAGGATCGTCCCGATGAATTGCCACCGACGCCGATAGATCGAAGCTGTCACATTAGAAATCTCTTCTGTTGATCAATTTGAGAAGGTAATCTCCGTACCCACTCTTTTGAAGCGGCTCAGCTAGGGTTCGCAGTTGTGCCTTGTCGATGAATCCTTCGCGATATGCGATCTCTTCGATACATCCGATCTTCAGACCCTGACGTTCTTCGATCACCTTGACGAACTGTGCTGCCTGCATCAGGGAGGCAAATGTTCCGGTATCGAGCCATGCAGTCCCTCGACGCATCATGCCCACCTTGAGTTTTCCTCTTTTGAAATATTCTTTATTCACGTCAGTGATCTCATACTCACCTCGAGGAGACGGCTCCAGATTTTTCGCAATATCGATCACATCGTTATCGTAGAAGTACAGACCAGGAACCGCAAAATTGGATTTGGGTTCCGTCGGTTTTTCTTCGATGCTGAGGACTTCCTTGTTCTCATCGAATTCAACAACACCGTATCGCTCGGGATCGCTGACGTGGTAGGCGAATATCACACCTCCATCCGGATCGGCATTCTCTCGAAGCACATCTCGTAAGCTCGCCCCGAAGAAAATATTGTCGCCAAGGATCAGGGCTACTTTATCGTCACCAATGAACTCTTCACCAAGGACGAAAGCCTGAGCGAGTCCGTTGGGAACTTCCTGCACCTTGTATTCGAATGAACATCCGATCTGCGAACCATCACCCAGAAGCTCTTTAAACCTTGGAAGGTCATGTGGAGTGGATATGATAAGGATCTCTCGTATTCCGGCCATCAACAAAGTTGACAACGGATAGTAGATCATTGGTTTGTCGTAAACAGGCATGAGCTGTTTACTCAGGACCAAAGTGAGGGGATGCAGACGTGTTCCGGAACCACCGGCCAGAATTATTCCTTTCATGTCGCGGGTTTGTTGGGCGTCAAATATAGCCCAAGCACTACGAACGACCCGCGTACATCTCCTGATAATAGCTCTGGTAGCTTCCGCTGGTCACATTTTCGAGCCATTCTTCATTTTGAAGATACCAGTCGATGGTTTTTGACAGACCCTCTTCGAATTGAAGGGAAGGAACCCAATCGAGTTCGTTCATGAGTTTCGACGAATCGATCGCGTAACGGAAATCATGTCCGGAGCGATCTTTCACGAATGTGATCAGCTGAGCACTGTCACCTTCCGGACGGTCCAGCTTCTGGTCCATGAGCTTGCATAGCAGATGGATCAGGTCGATGTTCTTCCATTCGTTGTTGCCTCCGATGTTGTAGGTCTCACCAAGAACGCCGTTGTGATAGATCACGTCGATGGCGCGAGCGTGGTCTTCCACCCAAAGCCAGTCACGGACATTCGTACCTTCACCGTAGACCGGTAGCGATTTGAGGTGCTTGATATTATTGATGAACAGAGGGATCAGTTTTTCAGGAAACTGGTGTGAGCCATAATTGTTGGAGCAGTTGGAGATCTTGACAGGAGTTCCGTACGTAGCATGATATGCTCGCACGAAGTGATCAGAACTTGCCTTACTAGCTGAGTACGGGCTGTTCGGACTGTATGGGGTGGATTCTGTAAAGAAGCCTTCGTCATCGAGCTCGCCATACACCTCATCCGTGGATACGTGATAGAACAATCCATTCTCGTGGTCTCCGTGCGCCTTGAATGCATTCAGTAAGTTGACTGTTCCCAAAACATTGGTCTCCACGAAAGCCATTGGATTCAAGATACTACGGTCGACATGTGATTCGGCTGCCAGATGGATCACACCATCGAAACGCTGTTCTTCGAACAATGACATGATGAAATCACCATCGACTATATCGCCTTTGACAAATTCATAGTTGGAAGCGTTCTGAACGTCCTTGAGGTTTTCCAAATTTCCTGCGTACGTGAGCTTATCCAGGTTCACGATGTGGTAGTCGGGATATTTATTGACGAAGAGTCGGACAACATGCGAGCCGATAAAACCGGCGCCTCCGGTGATGAGAATTTTCTTCATGGAAAGTATGGATTCAGATTTCTTCTACGCTGTTCAAAACGACTTCAAAGATAAGGGTTTCGCGAGGTGGGATGGCTCCGGGTATGCCTTTCTTGCCGTAGGCAAGTTTCCAAGGAATGATGAATACGAAGCGGTCTCCAACGCTCATCAGTCGAACACCTTCGTCAAGGCCGCTGATCACTTGTCCGGTAGCTAAAACGAAGCTGTAACCTTCTGCTTTGCTGGAATCAAAGACTTCACCATTCGTAAAGCTCCCGATATAATCAACATTTACTCTGCGATACGCGTATGCCTGTTTGCCTTCGCCTTTCTCCAGGACTACATATTTGAGTCCACTGAAGGTTTTGGTCGTATCGCCTATCTCTTGAGCACTTGAATTTGTAGTGTAAACCAAGCAGGAAATGATCGCTATGATATAGATGAATGCTCTCAAGTTTTGATCAGATTATGTACTTGGATCTCTATGACGATGGTTTCATAAGGTTGAATGAGGGGAGGGAATCCTTTTTCTCCGAATGCTTCAGTGAACGGCAAAATTGCTCGCACTTTCTCTCCGTTGCGCATAAGGCTCAGCACTCGCGACATTCCGGGAATACGCAGCGGATCACCTACTTCAAATTTCCAGTAATCGTTTGGCTTGGATTGCTGTATGATCTTTTCTTCCAGGGTATAGTACAAGTAGCTGATTTCGACTGTATCACCTACTTCGATCTCGTCACCCGTTGGGGCACTGGCTTGCAATCGCTCCCAGCGAATCCCTGTGGTGTCTTTGTTCATTTCCCACCCTTTGCCATCGAGGAAATCATCGATCTTGAGCAGTTCTTTTTCGCTCATGAAAATGATGTGCTCAATTGGATTCATGATCTCGTTACATCCGATAAACAGCCTTACATCTTCGCCATCGGCAATATTGGATGGCTTTGGTATACCGTGATGATAGAAGAAGGAGTCCGCATTGAGAGCGAATACCGCGCTGTCACCTCGGTGCAGCAAATTCAGCGCTTCGTGCAGATCTCCGGGGTAGATGGGCTTTGATCTTTTAAAAAGTAAGTTGCGGTCAACGACCACCGAATCGGTTTCAGTCAGGATCTTAGCGTTGACATCGTACACATCACCCACATTTCCTGTTTTTCCTCCGGGATCACTAGAAAAGAAATGGAATTTCAGACCTGTCGGTCCCGTTTCTAATTTGTATGAGGGCCCTGAGTTACATGCCGCGAGAACAACCAACAACAGGGCAACTATGACCATGTGAAGTCTGTTGGCATTTGAAGTTTGATTTATCGTGAACATGTCGAAGTGTGATTGCTGTTTAGTTGTCCTTTTTCAATTCCTCGGCGAATTCAGGCAGTATTGCTCTGAATTTCGCAACGACTTCTTCCAGGGTGTCATGTGAAGCGCCTCCGGCGGCATTCAAATGACCACCACCGTTGAAGTATTTGGCCGCCAATTCATTGCAAGGGAAGCTTCCTTTAGAACGGAACGACATTTTAACGAGTTTGGTGCGATCGATGATCAACGCGCTGAGTTTAACCCCTGAGATCCCCAGTCCAAAATTGACGAATCCTTCTGTATCACCTGTTTGAACATTGAACCGCTGCAATTCTTCTGCTGTTAGGAAAACCAATGCGGTGTTGTATTCCGGGATGAGTTCTAGTTTTTCGTGCAACACGTATCCCATGAGTCGGTAGCGGCTAAGTCCAAAATTGTCGAACAAGCGGGACTGGATCTCATTTGGTTGAACCCCTTTTTTGAGCAGATTTGCGGCGATCTCGTGAGTTCTACTGCTGGTCGAGCTGAAGCGGAATGAGCCTGTATCGGCCATGATCCCGCAGTAGATACAAGTGGCAATGTCCGAGTCGATCATCTCTTCACTTCCATTCAGACAGATATACTCGTAAATGAGCTCACATGTGGAACTGGTTTCAATGGTCCAGAATCGATGATCATCAAATCCTTTCGGGTCTCGATGGTGATCGATCATGATCTTTCTTGCGTCACTCTTCGCCACGATGTCACCGAAATCGTTAATGCGTTTCAGGTCGTTGAAGTCCAGACAGAATATCGCATCCGCTTCCATTGCCAATTCCTCGGCACGTTCCGGGTGCTCCTCGAAGTTGATCACGTTGTCGTTACCCGGCATCCAGTGAAGGAATGGGGGGTAGTCTGTAGGAGTAATGACGTGCACGTCTTTTCCCATTTCTTTGAAATAGTGGTAAAGTGCAAGAGATGAACCGAGCGCATCTGCGTCCGGTTTATGGTGTGTTGTTATGACGATCTTACTTCCGGATCCGCTTTGCAAAAATGACTGCAAACCCTGCGTAGTGTCTTCGATTGATGGATTCATAGAAATGGCAACAAAACTCGGAAAATCCAGATAACTAAACCTATTTTTGCGCCGATTTTGAACACCTAGCAATAAAAGAATTAGAAATGGCAGGAAACATCACATTCACAATGATCAAGCCCGATGCGGTTGGAAATGGTTACACAGGAAAGATCATCAATGATTTCATTGAAGGGGGCTTTAGCATTCGTGCGATGAAGTATATCCACCTGACGAAGGATCAGGCAGGAGCATTTTATGCAGTACACAAGGAGCGTCCATTTTACAACGATCTCGTTGAGTTCATGACCTCAGGACCAATCGTTGCTGCCGTGCTTGAGAAAGACAATGCGGTTACTGATTTCCGCACTTTGATCGGAGCGACCAACCCGGCGGAAGCTGCGGAAGGCACGATCCGTAACAAATACGCAAAATCGATCGACGCGAACGCGGTTCACGGTTCAGACAGTGACGAGAACGCGCAGATCGAAGCATCATTCTTCTTTAGCGCCATCGAGCGATTCTAAGGAGAGTAGGCTAACTTCGTAAGACAACAATTCTTCGTTTGGAAGAATTGAGCCTATCCGCCAGAGGCGGACGAGTAGCTCAACCGAAAAGCGTTTGGACTAGGCGGTCCCTGGAAGATAGACCAGATAAAACTATCAAAAATATTGGGCCTATAGCTCAGTTGGTTAGAGCACCTGACTCATAATCAGGTGGTCCCTGGTTCG
>VMDK01000030.1 GCA_008080835.1 Sphingobacteriia bacterium
AACGGTAAGGAGATCACATTTGTAGATACACCGGGTCACGAAGCCTTTACGGCGATGCGTGCTCGTGGAGCGAAAGTGACCGACGTTGTTATCATCGTAATTGCTGCGGACGATAGCGTGATGCCTCAAACGAAAGAGGCGATCAGCCACGCTCAGGCAGCCGGTGTGCCGATCATCTTCGCATTCAACAAGATTGATAAGGAAGGAGCCAATACGGACAGGATCCGTGAAGAACTTTCTCAAATGAACATTCTCGTTGAAGAATGGGGTGGTAAATATCAGGCTCAGGAGATCTCTGCCAAGAAAGGTCTTCACATAGACGAGCTGCTCGACAAAGTACTTCTCGAAGCGGAAATGCTTGAACTGAAAGCCAATCCGGATAAGAGAGCAAAAGGTACGGTCATGGAGGCGAAACTCGACAAGGGTCGAGGTATCACAGCTTCATTGCTCGTTCAGGAAGGAACCTTGGAAATTGGAGATGCACTGGTTGCAGGGCACCATTTCTGTCGTGTGAAAGCGATGTTCAATGAGCGTAACAAACCGGTTAAATCTGCCGATCCTTCAACGCCTGTCAATGTGCTCGGTTTCACAACCGCACCAACTGCGGGTGACGTGTTCCAGGTCATGAGCACAGAAGGTGACGCCAAGGATATTGCAAATAAGAGAACACAACTTCAGCGTGAACAAGGTATACGTGCCACCAAGCATATCACTCTTGATGAGATCGGTCGTCGATTGGCGGTTGGAAACTTCAAAGAATTGAACATCATCGTGAAAGCAGATGTGGACGGTTCTGCGGAAGCACTTTCTGATGCCTTGCTCAAACTCAGCACCGAGCAGATCCAGGTGAATGTGATCCACAAGTCAGTTGGACAGATCACGGAATCGGATGTGCTACTTGCAAGCGCCTCTGATGCGATCATCGTTGGATTCCAGGTTCGCCCTGCTCCATCCGCAAGAAAGCTTGCCGACAACGAGCAGATCGATATCCGCCATTACAGTGTGATCTACAAAGCGATCGACGAAGTCAAAGCGGCGATGGAAGGAATGCTTGCCCCGGAATTCGAGGAAAAAGTGACCGGAAACGTCGAAATACGCGAGACTTTCAAGATCTCCAAAGTGGGAACAATTGCGGGTTGTTATGTCCTTGACGGCAAGATCCAACGCGATAACAAAGTTCGTGTGGTTCGCGAAGGAGTGGTCGTTTATGAAGGTGAATTCGCTTCACTCAAGCGTTTCAAAGACGACGTCAAAGAAGTCGGGAAAGGCTACGAATGTGGTATCCAGATCAAGAACTACAACGATGTGAAAGTTGGAGACATTCTGGAATGCTTCACGGAGGTTGAGGTCAAGGCCAAACTCTGATAAGTATCCTCACCACTTAATTCAATATACCTTTTTTACCTGCAGGTGATCCGCCTCAAAGTATGCTCAGTGGAAAGGTTCCGTGTGAACTCCATTTCATTTAGTATTTTGCACTGATCAATGAATCACTCTATGAAGAGAGCAATCATTTCCGGTATGGGTTTCTATGTTCCCGATCATGTGGTCAAGAACGAGGACCTCGAAAAGCTTATGGATACCAACGACGAGTGGATCCGCGAGCGAACCGGTATACAAGAGCGAAGATGGGTGGAGCCGGGTAGGGATACCACCTCGGGAATGGGTGTCAAAGCTGCCCGCAAAGCAATCGAGAATGCGGGTAAGGATGTTTCTGATATCGACTTTATCATATTCGCTACGCTAAGTCCGGACTATTATTTCCCCGGACCGGGTGTGCAGGTACAAGAAGCACTTGGACTGGATACGATCGGAGCACTTGACGTTCGAAACCAATGTTCAGGATTCGTTTACGGCTTGAGTGTAGCCGACCAATACATCAAAACCGGCATGTATGAGAATATACTCGTGATCGGCTCTGAATATCACAGCGGTGGACTTGATAAGACCACCAGAGGACGAGGAGTGAGTGTGATCTTCGGAGATGGTGCAGGAGCTGCAGTGGTTTCAGCAACAGACGATCCAAACAGGGGAATTCTATCGACGCACTTGCACAGTCAGGGTGTTCACGCAAAAGAATTGGCGCTGATCGGACCTGCCACATCGAAGTGGGTGGATCAGATCCTCGAGGAGAATGATCCGGACGATCTTTCCTACTATCCCTACATGAACGGAAATTTCGTGTTCAAACATGCAGTAACCAGATTCCCGGAAGTGATCATGGAAGCATTGGAGAAGAACGGCAATACACCACAAGACATCGATCTTCTGGTTCCGCACCAGGCAAATCTTCGTATATCACAGTTCGTTCAGCGTACGATGAAGCTCCGCGATGATCAGGTGTATTCCAACATCATGAGATACGGGAATACCACGGCTGCATCGATACCGATAGCACTTTCTGAAGCTCTCGAAGAGGGTAAAGTGAAAGAAGGAGATCTCGTTTGTATGGCTGCATTCGGTAGCGGATTTACCTGGGCAAGTGCTTTGATCAGATGGTAAGAAAGAAGAAGAGGGAAAAGATCGTGATCGGTACCACCGATTTCATTGACATCCCGGATGCCGGTTTGTACGATCTGCCATGCAAGATCGATACCGGAGCAGAGACGTCATCTATCCATTGTGCGAGGATCCGCATGCGTGAGATCAACGGTGAGGATGTATTGTGCTTTTGGCTTCTCGACAAGAAACACCCTCATTATAACCGGAAGGAAATGAGGACCGGAGAGTTCGTTGAAAAGAAGATACGAAGCTCCTTCGGTGACTACGAATTCAGATACCAGGTTAAACTGGACATCCTTGTGATGGGAAAGAAATTTAAAGCTTCCTTTACATTGTCTCATAGGGAACACATGAAATTCCCGGTATTATTGGGCAAAAGATTTTTAAAGAACAAATTCATCGTCGACGTAAGCCGAAAAGATATATCCAAGGAGATCGTCGACTTCTCGAACTAATACAAGAAATGAGAATAGCTGTACTTTCAAGAAAAGCATCACTGTATTCAACACGTCGCCTCATCGAAGCCGCTCGCGAACGCGGACACGAAGCCGAAGTGATCAACCACGCCAAGTGCTACATGGCTCTGAAGGGTAAGAACCCGCATATTTACGTAGGAGATCATATGATCGAAGGCATAGACGCCATCATCCCTCGCATTGGTGCCAGCGTAACATTCTATGGATCATCGATCATACGTCAGTTTGAAATGCAGAAGATATTCACTACGCTGAGTTCTCTCGCGCTGGTTCGCTCCAGAGATAAACTGCGCAGTCTTCAGATACTCACTCGAGCAGGAGTGGAGACCCCACGCACGGCTTTCGCGAAATATCCGGGAGACATCAAGAATCTGCTGAAACTGGTCGGTGGAGCACCGTTGGTGATCAAACTGTTGGAGAGTACTCAGGGGAAAGGTGTGGTGCTCGCGGAAACACAAAAGGCCGCCCAGTCTGTTATCGAGGCTTTTTACGGCTTGGAAGCGAACATCATCGTCCAGGAATTCATCAAAGAGGCCAAGGCGGAAGATATCAGAGCCTTTGTGGTGGATGGTAAAGTTGTAGGAGCGATGAAGCGAGTCGGGCAACCGGGTGAATTCCGAAGTAACCTGCATAAAGGCGGTAAAGCCGAGGCAGTGAAACTCACGAGAAAGGAGCAGTCCAGAGCGATCAAAGCTGCCAAGAGTCTCAACCTGGCAGTTGCCGGTGTGGACTTGTTGCGTTCAGCGCGCGGACCACTCGTGATCGAGGTGAACTCTTCTCCCGGGTTGGAAGGTATAGAGATGGCCACCGGAAAAAATATCGCCGGCGATATCATTCAATACATCGAACGTGGCATTAGCCAGTCGGATCGCAAGAAAAAGGATAAGATTGGTGTTTAAGCCTATTCGAGTCCCAAGGTGCTGATACCTTGATCGAAGACGATATCTACCGGGATACCCTGCTCGTTCAGGCGATCTAGATCAGCCTGAAGATCATCGGGAACCAAGCCCATTTCATCCATCAGCTTTTGAACGCCCTCGGCGTCTCCATCACCTTGTAAAGTGATGATGAGTGCACTCAGATCATTCATAGCCTTTTGCATGTTCTCCATGTTCACACGATAGGTGCCGTTCTCATATTCGAAAGCTCCTTTTTCGCGGAAATAGTTGAACCGGACCATATTGGCTTTCCCGTGCGCACTGCTCGCACCAAATCGCACGGAGCGGAAAATACTGGCCAGGAAGGTGACATAATTGTCCATCAGTTCGCCTTCAGCAATATGCCCGTTCTCGCGTAAATAAGTGACCATATACAAACCCAGAATGTCTGCTTTCCCTTCTTCCAGAGGAGAATGCAGTGCTTGGAGTGCCTGCTTCACTTTACGGCCGTCCAGGGTGTACTTGATACCGAGACCGTGAGCAACCTCATGAAACATGGTATTGGCAAAGAATGCATCGAAAGTGATATGCTCACGTTGCGACGAATCGATCAAGACATCCGCAATAGGCACCAGAATGTGGTCGAACTTGGCTTTCATCGCGTTCTTGAGCTGTGAGCGACGAGTGCCATATGTAGTTTGAAGCTCTTCGTCGTTCGGAAGGTTCACTGCAATGGTTTTGGAACCGGCATTACAGTCTCCTGCATAATACACGACATCGTAGGCATTTAGCTGAGATTCGCTACCCGGCGACTCCTTTTTGTACTCAGCGGGAACCGGAAGGGAATTCTGCAGTTCCGGCAGGAAATCGGCATATCTTGCCAAACGCTCACTCCATGCTTTGTCTTTTATAAGGACATAGGACTCATATGAAGTTCGTGCGTTGTAGATCTTGTCTTCGTAGTTCTCGATCGGACCGATGATGATATCAATTCCGTTGTCCTCCATCTTCAACCAGGCGATGTCGCTCGCTGTGAAGTCGTCCGTTAAGAGAGCATCTGCGCGAAGAGTGAGATAATTCTTGAGTGCTTCATTTGCACAGATCTCAGCCGCTGCTTTAAGGTGATCTGAAGCTTCCTGCAATTGATCTGAAAAGAACTCGTGGTAAGGAATGGTATACAAGGCACCTGCGCTGTCTCGTCGCACCATGCTATACTGTCCAAAACTATCGATACCGGCAGCTGCGATCTCTGAGCGAGTAACGTCAGACGGGTACATATTTGCACCCAGTGGCTTCTCTCCGACGCCATCTACAAATGACGCATCCCCGTTCAATCGATCCCAGGGACCGTAGTTTATCGTTGCGAATGCTCCGATCTTTTCATCCAACTCGGAGAGTAATGCACTCTTGTCGCCATAGGCTTGAACCCAAAACAAGTCGTCCATAATGGCAGCTGCTTTGATCAAATGTGGTAGCATTTGTCGCTCATAATCTGCCAAATTCGAAAGGTCCGAAGTGAGCTTCACTTCTACGTATTTATCGAGTGACCGTTGTATCGGGTTCACTTCCTCAGAGCTTATGTCATCGGAATCGTCCTGATGATCGGTCTTCTTTTCACAAGCGCTGAACATCAGCGTAAGTGAGACTGCAGATGCAAGTAGGTATCTCATTTTCATAACAGTTGCCAAATTTAATGAACTCGGCTCATCCGTTCTCGTCATTTGAAACTTCGTTTCGTTCAATGGCCCGTTCTGTTCGAATGAATAGCCGAATGACCAACAGGATGAGCATACCTATGGAAGTCATAGCTTCCACAAATTCGCTCTCAATGGATAGATAGGCCATGACCACTCCGACCGGAATCAGGATGAAGCCTAATTGCAGCATTTCATTCGCGGCGTAGAGCTGTGAAAATGCCCAGTTGGTTTCGTTTTTCATGGATTTTGGAGTTCGATAACCGTACAAGTGATTGACCGATTTTGGTGGACGCTTTTTCAGGATGAACCCGAATACGATGAATATCACCCCGACCATTACGGGAAGTCCAGTGAGAATTTCCTTGACCATATTCATGAATAATTGAGCTTGCGAAGCTAAGACCATTTGCAGGAGTCTCTTGCAACATTCTCAATGAGCAAGCGCAACAATTGCCAGAGATCCATGCGTTAAAATTGCAGAACCGCTTCGTTTGAAGACAGAACTGCTGTTCCTTTGAATACAAGAAAATTCCGGATATGAAGATCCTGCGCAGAATCCTTTTGATATTGCTGATCGTTGTGATCGCTGCATTTTTCTGGCTGAATGCAAATATATTTCCGCCAATCAGCGGTTATGGTTCGAAGAACTTATGCTCGGCGATCTATCTGCAGCACAGAGAGGCTTCAAGGGTCATTCAGGAGGAGTTCAGCACATTTCCACTTTCGCTGGGAAAGTTCACACATGATCCGGAGGATTCATCTACATATGGCTCGGTCTTGGGCTTTGCAGGTCGAAAGACCATTTACCGAAAGGGATGCGGATGTACTATTGTCAATGATATCACCGAAGAGGAGCTAAGGGCTCAAAAATTCGACATTCCAAAGCCCGAACACGGCGATATGGAACAGCTCCCCTGGCCGGTTGGAGAACTCATCGCTGACAGCATTCCTTCACATATTGATACCGGAGCCTTGAGTGAAGTCATGGACAAGGTAATGAGCATCACCAAGGAAGATGGGGTCACTAAATACACCCTTGCGTCATTGGTCATATACGACGGTCAGATCGTTGCCGAGCGATACACCGAAGGATTTGACAAGAATACCGTAATGTTGGGTTGGTCCATCTCCAAATCACTCATCGCAGCAATGATCGGAGCCCTTGAATATCAACAGCTTATAGATATTTACGAACCTGCTCCTGTCCCCGAATGGAAAGGAACGGAGAAGGAGCGTATCACCATTCGTCACTTGTTGCAGCAAACCTCCGGATTGGACTATACGGAGATCTACGACAAACCCAGCAGTGTGGTACAGATGCTTTTTAGCGAAGGGGATATGGCGGCATATACTGCAGGCTTGGATCTCATCTATGAACCGGGCGCGGTTTACAATTATTCCGGGGGGAACACCAATATCCTGAGCCGGATCATTCGACACACCGTTGGCGAGGATGAGTATCAGGCTTTTCCTTTCGAGCAGTTCTTTCACCGCATCAATGCCTACAGTTTCATTCTGGAACCTGATGCCTCTGGAACCTATGTGGGCTCTTCGTACAGTTATGCTACCGCGCGGGATTTTGCTCGTTTTGGACTGTTGTTGTACAACAATGGCGTTTGGGAGGGGGAGCGCATCCTTCCAGAAAACTGGGTAGAGGAAGCAACTACCCCGGTTCCGGCCGATCCCAGGGAACATTACGGGTACCAGCTTTGGTTGAACGGTTACTCGGATTCTACGAAAAGCTCTCGATGGTATCCCGACGTTTCGGAGGATATGTTCTTCGCCGATGGATATAATGGGCAGGATATCTTCGTAATACCCTCCAAAAAGCTGGTTGTTGTGCGCCTTGGACTTCAGGTGATGGACGAAAATGCCTTCCTCAGGGGTGTGATCCAAACCGTTCAAGATGGCGTGGATTAGTCGAAATAGCGCTTGATATTCTGTCGCGAATGTCAGAATATTTTACAGCTAGTACATGGAATGTGCGAAAACTAAGGGCTTGTGAGTCCTTGATCCAGCATCATTCAGGCTAATTTTCGAAACCAATAATAAAACATATCTGCAATGAGATATCTATTCATTCTTGTCGCGCTTTCACTTTCTATTTACTCAAATGCTCAAAGTTGGTCTCAGCTTGGTGCTGATATCGATGGAGATGCAACTGGTCACGAGAGTGGTCACTCTGTAGCAATTAGTGAAGATGGATTTACAGTGGCTGTGGGTGCTCCATACGACAACCCAAACAAAGGACAAGTAAAGATCTTCAGGTTTAAATCCGGGTCTTGGACACAAATTGGAAGCACAATTGGTAGTACCGGAGGGGCCAACTCCGGCTGGTCCATATCATTGAGCGATAATGGAAACATTGTTGCCATCGGTGCACGCGGCAACGATGGTGGAGGTAGCCTTTCTGGACATGTACGTGTCTATCAATATAGCGGTGGCAGTTGGACTCTGCTAGGCTCAGGTATAGACGGAGCGGCTTCCGGTGATTTGAATGGTACTTCTGTTTCATTAAGTAGCGATGGAATGAAACTGGCAACAGGAGCACCGGGCGTCGGCACAGACAGGGGCCATGCAAGGGTTTATGAATATAGTGGTGGCAGCTGGTCACTCATCGGTTCCGATATTGATGGTGAGGCAAACAACGATGACAGTGGTACTTCTGTTGCATTAAGCGGAGATGGAAACACGGTGATCGTAGGCGCTCCTTCCAATACAAGTGCAGCTGGCCACGCACGTGTCTACAGTACTTGTGGTGAAGCTCCAAGTATCATAGTCTATTTCCGTCCTTCCGGAAACGGCGAGACCAATATTTCTACGGAAGGTGGATCTGACGGATCTATTCGTACCTTACTGATCGGTGGAACTGCTCCATATACCTACACTTGGACCGGTCCGACAAGCGTCAGTGGAGACAGCGGTACAGGTCTTACGGAAGGTTCGTACTACCTGTAGGTAACAGGGGTGCATGGATGTGAGGGATCAGGAGGTCCTTGGTACCTGAGTGAGCCATTACCAATTCCGGATTGATAACAGATTATCTGGATCTGTTTAGGTCCAACCTCACTCACGGTGAGGAATAAAAAAAAGAGGTGCTGACAAGCACCTCTTTTTTGTTAGATCAGTTTTGCTGACCTAGTCAGTTTAGGTGATTCCATTCAAATGGGTAATTCATCCAAGCCATTATCTCTTCCCCAACTTTCTTTCCAACTCCACAGCTGAAGGAAACAGGAAATTATTCTCGATATAGGTGTGCAGATGCAACTTGTTGTCGAACTCTTTCAGGCGTTTAAACAAGCCTTGCACCAGTTTATGAGCACTCTCGGGAGCCTGGTACTTATTGGTCAAATTGTACAATAGTCTGAAATCTCGGCTCGAGCGGATATGCTCCGATTCCATCATAGAAATGGTCTTGGTGATACTCCCAAATGCCGGTGCAACCATATCGATCTCATTCCGGTCGAGATTTCGGATATACGGGAATAGCGCCAATTCCTCCTTCATCATATGGTCGAGCTGTTCCACTGAAATGCTCTTCCAGAGATATTTCAACTCTTCGATATCGCAATCACCTTCTTTGCATACCTCCTCAGCTTGGGTGCACATACCCGACAAAGTTGGAATGGCATTCTTCACGTACGTGTGATGGGTGTTCTCTACATGGTCGGTCAAGGCTGTGAGCGACATGTTCTCGAAATCCGGAGGACGGATAGGTGCCTCAGATAATCGGGATAGTCGGATCTAAATGTCCCGTGGGTCCACTCCCTGATCTTCGCACATTTGACCTAAAGAGCGCCTACCGGGCATGCTGTAGTCTACGCCAAACTCGCGCAGGATAGCCGCTGATCGCAGGTCATTCTGAATGATGTCAACTACACTTGTGTTTTCCAATTCCAGTATTCGCACTATTCCAATATCAGCAGCCAAAATAGGAAGCTGCATAAACCAACAAAATGAGCGATGTCAGTTGAGAGGCTTTAATTTTGCAGAAAACAAGATCATGTTCGGACTCGACAAACTCAAACAAGTTCAAAAACAAGCCAAAGAAATGAAGGAAACACTTTCTGCCATTGTGGTGGAGGGGACTTCATCAGATGGCAACGTTAAGGTGCAGGCAAATGGCAACAAAGAGGTTTTGTCCGTGGATATAGATCAGAGTATTCTTCACGTTCGTGAAAAGGCCGATATCGACCGACTTGTATTGGAGGCGATACAGGATGCCATGCGTCTAGCTCAAAACGAATCTGAGGCACATATCAAAGGGATGATGCCGAATATTCCCGGTCTGAGATAGCACGATTTCAGTGTAGATAGCGTTACACATTCGTGCGTCTTCCGTTCTTCCTTTCTCTGACGATCCTTTCCATTGCAACTTTTGGACAGTTCGACTATTCCAAGGAGTCTTCCTGGTATATCAATCAAGGTGGGCAGGATACATTCCTGGATAAACGAGTAGATGTATTCTTCGTACATCCGACCACATACTGCAGAGGGCGCCCCCATAACGAACTCAAGATAAGGCCCACGACCATGAAGCGCCTCGAAGTGGTCGAGCGCAATCAGGTAGCTGCCTTAGAACATGAAGGCAGGATATTCATGCCCCACTACCGACAAGCCAGTCTTGCCAGCCTCATGAACAACGACACCGCCGAATTAAAAAAGGCACTGGATCTTGCCTATTCCGATGTCCGGAGTGCCTTTTTACACTACATGAGGGAGTGGAATAACGGTCGCCCATTCATTCTGGCTTCGCATTCTCAGGGCAGTCGACATGCCTTTCAGATCCTTGAGGAGTTTGTAGATACAACAGAATTGTTCAAGCAACTAGTTGCCGCCTTTATTCCGGGCATGCCAATGAGCATACAACAACTGGCACTATTCGATTCGATAGCCATTTGCGAGAACAGTGCACAGACAGGTTGTCTCGTCAGCTGGATGAGTGTCGACAACCGAGGGCAGGAGGTGCCGGGTGAAAAAAGATATGTGGAGATCAATGGTAAGTTGGTCTCTGCCAATGATCTCGACTTCGTTTGTACCAACCCGATATCCTGGACAAACACAGAGGATGAGAAAGTGACGGGTTACGAAAAACGAGCGCTCTATCCTCGGGTGAACGATGATATGATCCGTTACAACCGTCGACCTTTAAGGACCTACGTTCGTGGAGCATTCGTCCGCATTGAAGGCCATGACCGAGGGACGTTCAATGGCACCTTCGGGAACCTTCACATCTATGATTACAATCTGTTCTTTGGAGACATCCAGATGAACGTCACCGAGCGCATCGATCGCTATTTGGATGCATTGGAAGACTGATCTTCCTTGTCGAATCGCCCTTTGCTGAAAATGCGAATACCGCTGTCCTTCGATTTGCGGATCTTCTTCTGTTCATCTTCCGGTAATGAAGCGATATCCTTGCATTCGTCAGAACAGCATCCTTGATATTTCTCGGCGCATTCCGGGCACTGAATGAACAGCAGGTTACATGCCTTGTTGCTGCAATTGGTGTGATGATCGAAAGGACTACCGCATTGGTGGCAATGAGCGATCACGTCATCCGTGATGCGTTCTTCGAGGCGTTCATCAAACACGAAGTTCTTTCCGTGGAACTTATTCGGAAGTCCTTTTTCGCGAACCTGACGAGTGTAGTTGATGATGCCACCATTTAGTTGGTAAACGTTCTCAAACCCCTTGTATCGCATATAAGCGCTTGCTTTTTCGCAGCGAATACCGCCGGTACAGTACATCACGATCTTGCGATCTTTTTGATCCTCCAGTTCATCAGCGACCAATGGAAGTTGCTCACGGAATGTGTCTACATCCGGACACCATGCACCTTCAAAATGGCCAACTTCGCTTTCGTAGTGGTTGCGCATATCAATAAGCACAGTTCCTTCCTCAGAAGTGAGCTCATTGAATTTTTCAGCATCCACATGCACACCGATATCCGTTGGGTCGAATTTCGGATCCTCGATCCCGTCAGCGACGATCTTATTGCGGACCTTGATCTTCAGTACATAGAATGACTTCCCGTCATCTTCGATGGCCAAGTTCAGTCGGATCCCGTTCAAAAATGGAATGGACTCCAGGGTTTTCTCAAAATGCACGAATTCCCGATACGGAACGGAGATCTGGGCGTTGATCCCTTCAGCTGCCACGTAGATGCGGCCTAGCACACCACATTCGTCCATGAGTTTGTAAAAGTCATCTCTGAACTGTTGAGGATCCTCAATAGGATGGTAGGTGTAAAAGGAGATCGTGAGACGTTTCTCCGTACTGGCCATGATCTCGGCCTTGAGTTCTTCTTTGTTCTTCTTATTCGCGAGGTGCGTCATCTTCTTACAATTTCAAGTTATAACAAGATGCAAAATCAACCCATGAATACACATATGTCGTTCTGCGAGGGCGCAAAGGTACGGCTAATCCAAGGGATATAGCATTGATATCGCTCAGTCGAATGGTGTTTGATCAATAACCGAAGTGCTTCATGGCATCCGCCACGTTGCGGGCTATGATCTGTCGTCCCACTTGATCGTAGTGCTCCGTGGTCCAGTTCTGATCGGTGAAATGATAACCACCCACGGCCTCCAGATTATCTACTACGATGGAGTTTTCCGTAGTGTATCGATCCACCAGATAGTCTCGATTCACCCGCATCAGCCATACCAGATTGTCACCTACGAGACTGTCGGCATATTCGACATTTTCCGCGAGGAGGTTAAATACGACCTTGATATCCTTTTCGCGACAAGTTTCCACGATGTGGTCGAAGTCAGCCACACGCGGATTTGTTTCGTCGATCCGGAATGCATAGGCCTTGATATAGTGGTCGGCCAGCGCTCGTTTCGACATATCCTCGGTGCCGTCAGGTAAGGGGAATTTGACCTGCTCGCACCAGGAGCGAATGGATGGATGTGGGAAGGAGATGCTGTCCACCTCAGAACTCAGGACATCATGTGTCCACTCTTCCCATTTCAACTTGTCCCGATCCAAAGCGGATCGATTATCGAAGAAGTTCAATGTGAGGAATGTCCGTTTCAGAAGCGGTGGATGACCACTGAACATCACCTTCTCTTGTTGCATGGCAGATTCCAACTCCGAATATCTTACAGCCTGATCCAGCGTTCGAAGATTCATGGTCACGATCACGGTCTTTACTGCACTATTCTCATCTATACGCTCAATGAGCGGGACATATAATCCCGCATGATAGGCTGCATGATTGACCGTGCCGAATTTCCTTTCCGGGAAATGATAGGAGATAAAATCGCTGATACGATCTTCCAGGGTATCGCGAGTAGGGTGGTAGCTAAAGTTGCTTGATTCACCGAAATAAAGCACTTCACAACTATCCTTCATTTGCTGTACATCCAGCAACATCTGGGCGTATTTGTCGAGATCCTCCTCATAGAAATACTCGCTGTAGAGTTGGTTGAATCCAACAACCAACAAAATCAAGAGAGGGATTCTCCAGATCAATTTACCGACGATATGTTTCCATTCATTGCTCATGTCAGAACTGGAAATAGATGAATGGATGATTGGCAACACCGCCCCAGGCAGTCACCGCGAACAGCATAAAGGCGTACGCGGCCCATCTCACAGGCGTGCGTAATTTGGATAGTCGCATATCGATGCGCGAATTGTACAACCAAAACTCCGTGAAGAGGAATAGCGCAATGAGCAGGTACACAAAAGGTTGTATTTCCAGAACTGCCTGACCGGTAGATTCGAATAAGTAGCCAATGTGTCTGGACGCGTCGCCGGCACTTGAACTTCTGAAAAAGATCCAGGCGAAATTGACGAGAACAAAAGTGCGTACCCCGTGCAAGATCTTGACAAGGATAGAGCTCTCCTGCTTTGGTTTTCCCCAGACGAATCGTTCCAATAAATACAATACGCCATGAATACATCCCCAGATCATGAAGGTCCAGTTTGCCCCATGCCAGAACCCGCTAACCGCAAAGACCAAGAGGATGTTAAATACCCAGCGATAGGTCTTGACCCTATTACCGCCCAGAGGCAAATAGAGGTAATCTCTGAACCAGGTCGATAGGGAAATATGCCAGCGCTTCCAGAACTCCGAGATACTCGAGCTAAGGTAAGGTGTCCGGAAGTTGTCCATAAGATCGATACCCAGCATGCAGGCTGCACCTTGAGCGATCAGTGTATATCCGGCAAAATCCGTATAGATCTGGAATCCAAATGCAAGAGTTCCAAACCACCTAGACAGCAGATCGAACCGCAATGGGTCTTCATACACCTGATCCACAATGGGAGCCAGATTGTCCGCGATGCAGATCTTGAGGAAGAAACCGAAGATCAGTAGCTTGAACGCTTTACTCATGCGTTCATAGGTTATGAACTGTTTGGCCTTGAGTTGAGGCATCAGATGGCTGAATCGTTCGATCGGTCCGGCCACGAGCTGAGGGAAGAACGACACGAAGAGTGCAAAATATCCAGGATGGTTCTCGGGCTCCGTTTTCCCGTAATACACGTCGAGCGTATAGCTCATCGTTTGGAAGGTATAGAATGAGATACCGACCGGTATGGCGAAATAAAGTCCGTGCACGATCACCCCGAGGATCGGATGATCCACCATGTAGATAGTGAGTAGCATTGGGTCCTTTTCGGGCAGGAAGAGTATAAGGTATTTGAAGAAAGCCAGTACTCCGAGATTGACCGACATGGATATGGAAAGCCACAGTCTACGGATAGGTGTACGCTGCGATCGGTGAATCTTTCGGGCCGCCCAATAGTCGACCACGGTGCTCAGTAAGATCAACGGTAAATATTCCACTCTCCACCACGCATAGAACAGGTAGGAGCATAACAACAGAAGCAGCCACCTGAATTTGTGTGGAAGCAGATAGTACAAGAGCACTACCGAGGGCAGGAATACCAGAAATGCTACCGAGTTAAATAACAACGTTCAATTGTTGATTTTTGCAAAAATATCCTTTTCGAAAAGCATGCGACTTCGACTTCTTCCGGTTGTACTCTTTCTGACGCTGTCTGCAGTAGCTCAGCGCGACATCACGTGGAAGTCGTACGGCGATGCATATATGGGCCCGAGCAAATGGACTGTTGGGTTCACCGGGAACCGCTCAGTTGCAGACGGGGAACCGGTCAGGTTCTTTGGCATCTATGTGGGAAAGGACTACGACGATCTGTTGCGATTGGCGTTGGGAATACAGTTTCTGAGCCCAAATCTCTACGAACAGGAGATCATTCCTCGTGGAACGGTGACCGATACCATCTGGCGCACAACAGACATGGCTTACTGGTTCTTTCGAACAGAATTGACGTACTACCGGACTCCTAAATGGAAGATGACCGTACCGGTGTCACTTGGATTGGGAAGTATGAAGGAATCGGAGCGATTCAGTAACCGCGTCACACCACGGATCCGGGAACGCCTCACAGTGCCCCTTGATGTAGGCACACAAGCCATTTACTTCGTGAATCCCTGGTTCGGACTCAAGGCAGGATTGGGATTGAGATTTGCTTTCGGAAAAGAGAGCTTCTCTACCTTTTCAGCACCCTATTACAAATTGGGATTCGGGCTCTACCCGATGGAACTCTACAAGTTCATGACTTCGGATTGAGATCCTACTTTTGGTCGGCTTCGGGGTGTCGCTCTTTGAACTCCTCGATCAACAGATCACAGATCTCGTACAAGTTCTCGGCAGGTGCGTTCTTGAAACGGATCTTTTTGAACTCATCCAGAACGATTACCTGAGGAGTACTGATGATATGGTACTTCTCACGGAAGTTACTCTTGTTGAAGGCGTCCATCACGTTGATCCATGTAAGACCTTTCTCACGGATATACTTCTTCCAACCTTTCCAATCGCCTTGAGTGTAGACCGCATAGACCTGCACACCCTTTGAGTTCATGCTGTCGTAAAGTTCCTTAAGCTTCGGAAGCTCTTTTTTACAATGACCACATTCAGGATCCCAGAAAACGACAATGGTCACCGGATACTCGATCTTGGACAAGGTATATTCTCGCACAAATGTGGTATCCACCAGGGTCAGGTCGGGAGCCACTTCGTGACAAAGCGTCGGGCCGATTTTCGCTGCGTGATCACACATTTTGTTCACCAATGCTGAATCCGCCCAGAAGCATCGTCCTGCGCAGTAGTAATTGCTTGCCATGTGCCAAAGCATGCGATCCATACACATGAGTTTCGATTCTTCGTAATGCTTGGTGGTCCACCAGACCGTGTATTTGAATAGTTCATCTGAACCGTACTCTTCCATCTTTCCTGCGAGCATATCAATGGCAGGAATGATCGAGTCGGCGATCTGAACGTGCAGTTTGGTGAAGTAGTACTGGAGCTTGCGATGGAACAACGGAGTACGGATCAGTCCGTCCTCTTTGAGGTTGATATTGTCCCAATAGTGCTCACGGTAGTACAGGAAGCCCTTTCCGGTCGTATCTTTTTCAAGTTCTTCCGGAACTTTTACTTCCAATCCGGCCTGGAACACAGTGGCTACAAAGCTATTCGGATGCTTGGCAATGATATCGAGACGCTTGTCTTTAACTGCTTGATCGATCGCAGCTTTTTCTTTCTCGATCTCCTCTTTGTCCTTATCGTTCTTGGCAGCTTCCTCCTTATTCTTCAACGCTCTCATTTGCATGCTTGCTTCGTGAGCGAATTGGTCGAATTCCAAAAAGATCTGGTTCTCATTGGAACCGTACACCTTTTTGTTCATCACGCTGAGAGTTGTATCAAAATCAATACGGAATTCCTGGTCGTCTTCCGGAATGACCAGTTCGATATACGTGCGGTTCGGGATCACAAGCAGATAGATCCCATCGAGGAGTTTGTTGTCTCCCTGGAAAACCACCTTACCCTTAGGGCTTACTTCTGCCGTATCAACGATACGGTTTTGATCGGCGTAGTAGTGCGCCAGGATGCAGTCACCGCTGCTTACTCCTTCAATATTGAACTCGATCTTGTGTCCCTGTGATCTGGCTGAGAATGAAAAAGACAGTCCGGCCAGCAACAGAAAGATATATTTATTCATGTGAGATGCGATTTTCGGGTCGACAAAAATAACTTAAGTAATGTTTCGCTTATCAGCAGCAAAGTTTGTACCACGTAATAATTATACTTGAAGCTACATGACCCAATCTCAGAACACGGATTTCTTCCAAATGGTTTACCAGGTCGTTCGCCTTATACCCGAAGGACGTGTGACGAGTTACGGTGCTATCGCAAAATATCTGGGAGCGGCGCGTTCAGCTAGAATGGTCGGTTGGGCGATGAATGCCAGTCATGCACAAACACCTGAAGTGCCGGCGCACAGAGTCGTGAATCGACTCGGAATGTTGAGTGGCAAGGCGCATTTCCATCCCCCGGAAAGGATGGAAAAACTGCTTGCCTCAGAGGGGGTCATCGTTGTCGACGATCAGATCCAGAATTTCAAGGAGAAGTTCTGGGACCCAGAGGAGGAATTAGGCTTGGATTGAGTCCTCTTCAGAGTCTTCGTTAGTTTGCTCAGTGTGCATGGACCAACGACTTTCCATTTTTTTCTTGAATGCTGCGCGTTCGTCGGGGCTCATAGACTCCCACTTGTGCTTCATATGGGATTTCCAACGATGGTCTTTCCGTTTTCCTGAACCGTTCCCAAATCCTCCGAATAGGATCTTGCTCATGATCAGGATACCAATGGCCTGTTTGAAAGTGATGACCGTAAGTCCAAAGATCGCCGGCATCAACCAGTTCCAAAGGTGCATGAACACCCATCCAAACAAGAGGATGGCCAGAATAATAAAGATCGCAATGGCGATACCTTTTCCCACTTTTTTCGCGAAGTAGAACGGCGTGTGTGATGTGTTTCCCATAGTGTTATTCAATTTCTTTATAGTATTCGATCAGTTTCTCTCGCAGATGGAGCACTGCATAGCGCTTTCTCGACAGAAGGGTATTTACCGGGACTCCCAGTTTCTCAGATAGTTCATTGAAACTTCGTCCGTTGATCTCGTGTTCTACGAAGACTTCACGTTGTACAGCCGGGATCTAGGCCAGAGCTTCAACGACGGCATCCATCACCGAACCTTGCCAGAATTCATCTTCGACCGTAGTTCCTGAGGTCTTCTGAAGAAGAGGGTTCAGCTCGTCGAAAATGTCGAGGTCCAGTAGTTCTTCGCTCTTCTTTCGACCACCGTCGATAATGCGATTCCTAGCCACGCGGAACATCCAGGCACTGATCTGCTCGATCGGTCGCATTGGATCGAAGTTCAAGAAGAATTGAGACACCACATCCTGATAGATGTCTTCGGCATCCTCGAGGTTTCGAACGCGCTTTCTGATGAAATTCAGCAGCTTGCTTCCGTTCTTTTCGATCGCCTTGGCGACTTCCTCGTTCTTCTTGCGATCCATTTCTAATTCGAGGCTCATGCTCTCCATCAATCATGCTGACGGATGAGCCGGGGTAATATTTTAAACATACAAAAAAGTCCCGGGCATATTGCCGGGACTTTCCTCATAAACGCAGGAACTACCTGCCTTTTTCGATAAGATCACTCCTCAAACCCTTTCAGCATCGATCCCACCAGATCGCCGAAAGTGGTGGAGTCTTTTGAACTGGTCTTGCTTAGTTTGGAATGTTCTGCCAAACCATGCAAGGCGAATTCCATCCATACGTAATGGAACATGTTCCCTTTGTCTTCCACCGAGTTCTTGACGAATTCTCCGAGTCCTTCCACCTTGTTCAGGAACTCCGCGTACTTGCGATCACTGGAGTTGAAGGCTACCGGTAAGTTATTTCCTTTCTCAAACCAATGGATCACGCGGTTGATCGCTGGGTTTTCATCTTCTTTACCATCAGTCATATCTCCGAAGTATTTGGTGAATGTTTTACGGATCGCTTTTCCGATCAGGATGCGAGCTACGTTGAACGGTCCTTCCTGCTCTCCTTCGTAGACCATTTCGATCTTCCCGGTGATACTTGGAATTATGCTGTACAGGTCCATGATCCGGGCCGGAGTCTTCTTTTCGGCGTTGATCAACGCTCGTCGCTCAGCAGCACTGACCAGATTTTCCATGGCACTGATGCTCAACCGAGCACTCACCCCGCTTTTCGGGTCAACGAACTCATTGTCGCGGGCTTCGAACACTACTTCTTCGATCAGTTCTCGCAGAAGGTCTGGGATCTCGACGAGCTTTTCCTGCTCAGGATGGATCTTCGCTTCCTGAGCGGTGATCGCCATGGATACGGCGAGGTCTTTTGGGTAATGTGTCAGGATCTGGCTACCGATCCGATCCTTGAGCGGAGTCACGATACTTCCGCGATTGGTGTAGTCTTCCGGGTTTGCGGTAAACACAAACTGTATGTCCAAGGGCATTCTGAATTTGAATCCTCGGATCTGAATGTCTTTTTCCTGCAGGATATTGAACAGAGCCACTTGTATCCTGGGTTGCAGATCCGGGATCTCATTTAAACAGAATATGCATCGGTTAGCTCTCGGGATCAGCCCGTAATGGATCACTCCTTCGTCGTTGTAGGAGAGCTTCTCATTTACAGCTTTGATCGGGTCGATATCTCCGATCAGATCGGCTACAGAAACATCCGGAGTTGCGAGCTTCTCCACATATCGCTCGTCACGATGCAGCCATTCGATGGGCATCTTATTTCCTTCCTTGCGGATCTTTTCCTTGCTCGCTTCTGTGATCGGAGCCAGAGGATCTTCATTGAGCTCTGAACCGGGGATCACCGGGATATATTCGTCCAACAAGGCAACGATCGAACGTGCCATGCGTGTTTTTGCCTGACCACGAAGTCCGAGCAGGTTGATATTATGCTTGCTCAACAACGCGCGTTGTAGATCCGGAATGACCGTATCGTCATATCCGATCAGGTCGCGGAATAGCTTTTCCTCATAGCGCAAAGCCACGCTCAGGTTGTGTCGTATCTCCTCCTTGATGCTTCGCGGGGTATAATCGCTCGACTTAAGATCGCCGAGATTTTTGATCCGTTTTGTATCAGCTTTGATCATGTATTTCGTCTATACTATGTATGCTTTCGTTTATTGTTCTTGTAGTCGTGAAGTACGAACGATCCCAGATCATCGAGACCGCTGTAAAATGCTTTTCCCTGGCACGCTTCACTGAATTCATCAATGAACTGCATCAGGTATGGATCGCTGGCCACCATGAATGTGGTGACGTTGATCTTGCTCCTTCTGCATTTCACCGCTTCGTTCAAGGTCTTGTTCACGATCTTTCGATCCAAACCGTAACTGTTCTTGTAGTAGGAGGCTCCTTCTTTCAAACAACTTGGTTTACCATCCGTGATCATGAAGATCTGTCTGTTCGGATTCTTCCGCTTGCGCAAGATCTCCTGGGCGAGTTGAAGTCCGGCCACCGTATTGGTATGAAAAGGACCAACCTGTAGATAAGGTAGTTCCTTCAACGCAACAGGCCACGCATCATTCCCGAACGCCACGATGTCGAGGGTGTCTTTCGGATACCTCGTCTGGATGAATTCTGCCAATGCCATGGCTACTTTCTTGGCGGGAGTGATCCGATCCTCCCCATACAGGATCATCGAATGGCTCAAGTCTATCATGAGCACTGTCGACGTATTCACCTTTTGCGAAGATTCGTGTACGACCATATCGTCCTGAGTCCAGATCGGACTGTCGACCCCTCTCCGGGTATGCACATTTCGCAGACTTTCGGTCAATGAGATCTTGTCTAAGCTGTCACCGTATTCATACTTGCGCATTTCCGGTTGTTTCTCATCGCCTTTTCCGGCAAATCCTGAACTGTGATCTCCAATGTCTGAACGTTTGAGCTTTCCGAAGATCTGTTCCAGGGCAGCCTGTCGGATGCTCTTTTCCATCTTGGAACTCATCTCCAATCCACTGGAACCCTGCGCGATGAATTCCTTGCGCTGGAGGTCTTCCAGAAAATCATCGATGGTATAATCTGGTGTGGTCAGCCCGTGTTCCTCGTCCAGCGTGCGCATCCACTCAATGGCTTCGTCTACGTCGCCACTGGTGTAAGTCAGCAGTTCCACGAACAATTCGAGCAATCGCTCAAATGGCGCTCGGTTGTCTTGCGGTTTGCGATATCTGGTAAAAAGGAATCCCGACATAACTCTTGCCTGTAATTAACTTACCAAGGTAGGAGAAAGTTTTCAAACGATTATGATGTAAGCCGCGTGTCATAACGCATTGCGACAAAAACCAATCGCTCTTTATTTACGTATCCATTATAGGACGTATCAATAAATAAATACTACTCTATGTCAAAAAAGATCACCTGCCCCAATTGTCACCATCACGATTTTGAAGTGAAGCCCAAAAGCGGAAGCCGCACTCTCGATATTGTCGAGAAGGTATTGCTCGCTGTGGGAGCTCCGGTGAGGTGGTTCAGCAATGTGCTGATGCGGTGCAGGACATGTAGTTACAACTGGAGAGCGTAGATCACCACTCGTCCGACTTCTCCTCTTTCCCGACCTTCATGTATTCGGTCAAACTCTCTATGGTCTCGTCGATGTATTCGATGACCTGCTTCTTGTAGAAATTGTAGTTCGCTTCGTTGTACCCTACTTGTGACTTATCGTTCCAGCGTGTTACATCGTAGTACGAAGGCTTCTCCCAGCGAATACGCTCAAATTCATATTTGTATCGGCCATCCTTGAAGAATAGGTGGATCTGATAGCTGACGATTCCTCCTCCAACGACTTCATTTCCTTTTTTATCGTAGGTCATCAAGCGAAGTCTCGCCTTTCCTTCAATGACCATCTTCTCCTTATCCTTCAGCTGGATGACACCGTTGGGGTTGACGTAATACTCGTTGATCCATTCCAGTCCGCGATCGAACAGATCCGTGTTACTGAGGCCACTCACTTCTTCGACGCTGGAGTAATATGCATGCCCTTCGTCGTTCGTTTCGAATTCGTATTCCTGAGCTTGTGTTTGGAAAGCGAAGAGCAGCGCGATGATAAAAAGATTTCGTTGCATAGTTTGTTACTTTGGATTCAAATAAAACAATGATAGATGAGTTTACTCTGTTCAGAACAAGATTTGTTCCGAACTTGTTGCATCTACATATTCAAAGCAAGTGAATTTTCTCGCACACTACCATTTTGACCACAGGAAAGATGACCCTCATTTTAATGTAGGCTTGCTCTTTCCCGATCTGCTGAGGAACTTCATTCCCGGGGCGCGCTTCCATGATTTGGGCGCTTCTGCCCTCGGATCAGAAGCGAAGAGCTTGTACGACGGCTGTCTTCAACATATTGCATCAGATAAGATCTTTCACAACTGGTCCGGTTTCACCGAAGGGATGTCCGTTGCCGGAGACAGTTTCAAGGAGTCAGCTGAGCCCTTCGAGCGCTTGTTCTTTCTCAACCACATCTTCGTTGAACTAGTGATAGATAAAATGTTGGTCAACGAACACCCTGATCTGCCGGAGCTTCTCTACACAGACTTTGAGAAGGCAGAACGCGGTGTTTTTAATGAGATCATGCAGGCGCTGGAGATCGCGGGACCAGAACAGTTTCATGCAGGATATGAACGTTTTATGGAAGTTCAATACCTCAGGAAGTACAAGGAATACTCTAACATTGCATACGCGCTCGGTCGCATTTGTACCAAAATGGGTCTGAAGCCGTTTACAGAATACCAAAAAAGCTACCTGCATACGGTGGCGGAAAGGATAGAAGAATTTGAATCAACCCGGCTTGATCAATTACATGAAGCTCTTCAGCAAAATAGGATCTAGAGTTTGCCTCTTTGGTCTGGTCATGATATTTGGCCTGCACACATCTGCTCAGGTGGCACCGAAATATTCGAACGAATTTCTATCGATCGGAGTTGGTGCAAGAGCTGCCGGCATGTCGAATAGCGTCATTGCCGGAACGCGCGATGTGAATGCTGCCTACTGGAATCCATCGTCCCTTGTCCACATGGAGAACAAGATCGAGTTGGCCTATATGCACAACAATTACTTCGGAGGTATCGGCAATTACGATTTCGGTGCATTGGGAGTGAAGTTGAAGGACGAAGCGGCTCTGGCTGTTGCATTCGTGCGACTCGGAATTGACGGAATCCCTAATACGCTTGATCTGATCAAAAATGGACAGATCGACTACGATCGGATCAAAGAGTTTTCTGCGGTCGACTATGCATTCATGGTCAGTTACGCGCGCAAGACCAACGTAGAAGGATTGACAATTGGTGCGAATGCAAAGGTCATCAATCGGATCGCCGGTGATTTTGCAAAAGCCTGGGGCTTTGGGATCGATGCTTCTGCGACCTACGAAACTGCTTCTGGGTGGCACATGGGAGTTATGGCTCGTGATGTGACCTCTACCTTCAATGCATGGAGTTACAATTTCACAGAAGCTGAAAAAGACGTATTCGAGCAGACAGGAAACGAGATCCCTGAGAATTCACTGGAATTGACTTTGCCAAAATTCCAGCTCGGTATTGGTCGTCAGTTCGCTTTTTCCGACAAATTCGGCTTTTATCCCGAGCTCGATATGGACCTGACCACGGATGGCAAGAGAAACACCTTGCTACGGACCGGTTTTGTGTCAGTGGACCCCCGGGTCGGGATGGAATTTGACTTCAGAAGACTCATCTTCCTGCGCCTCGGAGCCGGGAACTTTCAGCAGATCGACGATATTGACGACGGAGAGACCTGGACCTGGCAACCGAATTTCGGGGTAGGTCTGCACCTGCGTAAATTCGCTCTCGATTATGCGCTCACCGATGTAGGAGACCAAAGCGATGTGCTGTACTCACACGTTTTTTCCATTCGATTCAATCTGCAGGAAAAAGACGCAGAATGAGCTATGAATCAGTCGTCTATGACTGAATCTCACATGGAAACTTCCCCTGCTTTACCCTAAATTCGTTTACTAAATCATACATTGCGGTATGTATGATCAAAAGCAGGATTATGAAAAACTATATTTCTACCCTCGTAATCTGCATGATGTTCGGAAGCCTTTCAGCCTCTGCTCAATCATTGCGAATCGTGTATGATCTCACCAAGGATGAGGTTGAATTTTATCGCACGAAACCATCAGACACAGAAGGCAAACTGATTTCTCAGGCCATTGTAGGTCGGAACAAAATGGTCAAGCTGGAAGTGATCAATTTCAACAAGTTTGTCTATGCAGCGAATGCCACATTCGTTTCCAGTGAAGTGGAGACCAGTGACGGAGTCGATTTCTTCAATACGATCACCCCGTTGGTTTTACCAGGAACTTCGCAAGCATTTTTTAGCTCTCTAGGTGGAGACCTTCCGGATGATACTCGCGGAGGAGTCATGGCAACACGTGGTGCAAACTCGGCTTTTCACGATCTCCAAGAGGCATACACTACCTTGGCTAAATTGGAAAATGACGTTTCGAACCTCGATTATGCCATCAAGAGACTGAATGAACTCAAGTACAATCCTTTCTTGCCTGGAGATACGATCAAGAAAATGAGTGAACGCCTCGTTGATATGATCATGTCAACCCCTGGTGCCCAACCCGGAGACTTTGCTAATTTGGTGGTGTTGTACAACGACCGTTACAACAAGGGTACGCAACAGCTGAGTACAGCAAGCAACCAATTCTTGTCGGCGTACAATAGCTACGCAAAGAACAGAGGTGATCAGGAATTTGAAGGCAAGGGATTAGACCAATATGCGCGAGGTGCACAGGAGAAATTGAATGCCTACACGAATGAGACAACGGTTCAGGATCTCACTGATAAGATCAATACGTTAGAGAACATTTACACGTCGATCCAAATGAACACATTCGTCTTCAACTCCAGTCAAATGGCGAAAGATGATGAGATCGAGATCAAGCTGTTCATCTACGAGAATCCTAAAGAAGGAGATGTCCCTGCCAACGCTGATCTCGGAAACCTGGATGTACTGACCAAGGTTAAAGAGAAGACATTCACAGTCACTGTAAAAGGTGATATGAAGATCAATAGCAGCATTGGAATGGGATTCCCATACTTTGAGTCAAACAATTCCTTCATCAACAAGGACAGTGTGATCACTACTCAACCCGGTAATAATTACTCTCCGAATCTTGCAGGATACATCAACTTCTACCCGTACTCCGGTCGTGTGGCCAATCTCGGTGGGACTTTCGGAGTGGGTGTTCCATTGACTGACAGAAACAGAAATTTGAACATATTCCTGGGTTTGTCAGGCTTGTTTGGAACAGATAATCGAATTGCTTTACATGGGGGGTTAACCCTCGGACAAGTGAAGTCATTGGATCAGGGATATCAGGTAGGTGATAAGCTTCTTTCTCCAATTCAGGAGGTGCCGGTGGTGAACACCTGGCAGTGGGGCGCCTTTGCCGGAATATCTTTCAGTCTGGCCAATTTGCAACAGCAATCTTCCGGCGACTGATAAACTGAGAAACTCATATTCCTCAATAATACGTAGGGCTGATGCGAATCAGCCCTATTTTTGTGTAGTACGCTAAAAGGAAATATTATGGGTAATCTGATCTGGTTTGTCATCGTTGGCGCCATCTCCGGATGGTTAGCAAATAGCATCATGAAGAGGGGCGAAAAAGGTTTCTTGCGAAACATGCTTCTCGGTGTGGTAGGAGGAATTGTTGGCGGGAACGTTTTCAAACTTGTCGGATTGAGCACGGAACCCAACATTTTCGGTATGATAATCACGAGTGTTGCAGGAGCCGTTCTCGTGATCTGGATCGTAGAGAAGATCCGAAGTTGAATCCCAAGACCATCTTGACCATATTACCGTTGGCCATTTCTTTAAGTTTGTAGCTCATCGATCAAGTGAAGCTCAGCGTCATCATTGTAAACTATAATGTCCAGTATTTTCTGGAACAGTGTCTCCTGACCGTGACTCGTGCAATGCGCGAGATTCCCGGAGAGGTGATCGTGGTCGACAACCATTCGGTGGATGCTTCATGCAAAATGGTCCGTGAGAATTTTCCCGACGTGATCCTGATCGAGAATGAAGACAACGTCGGTTTCTCAAAGGCTAATAACCAGGCGATCCGCATTGCTACAGGAGAATACGTCTTGCTTCTCAATCCGGATACGGTAGTGCGGGAGGATACCTTCTCCAAATGCATTGAGTTCATGGACACTCACCCTGAAGCGGGTGCCTTGGGAGTTAAGATGATCGACGGGAAAGGGAATTACCTACCCGAATCCAAGAGAGGACTTCCAACACCTGAAGTGGCTCTGTACAAAATGCTCGGCTTGAACAAGCTGTTCCCTTCGTCTCGAAGGTTTGGGAAGTACCACATGGGATACCTCGATGAGAATGAGGTCAACGAAGTGGAAGTACTTGCCGGAGCATACATGTTCATGCGTAAGAAAGTGCTGGACGAAGTGGGTCTGCTCGATGAGACGTACTTCATGTACGGAGAGGACATCGATCTGAGTTATCGCATCACGAAAGCCGGTTACAAGAACTATTATTTCCCGGAGTCGTCCATCATCCATTACAAAGGGGAAAGCACTAAGAAGATGACCGTGAATTACGTATTCATCTTCTATCGAGCCATGGTGATCTTCGCTCGAAAGCACTATAGCGGACAATCGGCTCGACTACTCGTCTTTCTTATCAATTCAGCCATCTACGTACGAGCGGGATTTGCTGTGCTTCAGCGATTTTTCTCTGCAAGTTGGCTGTTTTTCGTTGATACAATTTCGATAGCGGGTGGAATGTACCTGCTCAAGAATTATTGGGAAGAGCACATCAAGTTCATCGACAGTTACCCGAAGGAATTGATGCAGATCCATGTACCGTACTACATTTTACTATGGGTCACATCGGTATATCTGAGCGGAGGATATAAAAGCCCTTACAGCACCCGACGGGTATTGAGAGGGATAGCCTTTGGAACGGTCCTGATCGCTGCTGTTTATGGCCTGCTGCCCAACCATCTGCGATTCTCGCGAGCATTGATCATTCTTGGCGCCATTTGGGCTACTATTTCGATGTTGGGATGGCGAATTCTGGCACATTACAGAAAATATGGGAACCTGAGTTTGGGTACGCGAAATGAGGTCACAACCGTAGTTGTTGGAAATGGAGCAGAGCGTTCGCGGGTGGCTAAAATGCTCAAGGAATATGGTTCACACATCAATCTGGTTGGATTTGTGTCGACCGATGAAGACAATAGTGATGAAGTATTGGGACAGCTCGACAGGCTCGACGAGATCTGTCAGATCTACGGAGTGGAGGAGGTCATTTTCTGCGCACAGGATGTCCCGAGCTCCAGCATCATGCTTTGGATGACGGCCATGCAGGATGAAGGGTTGAATTTTAAAATACTTCCGGAAGAGCGCTATTTTGTCATCGGAAGCAACTCCAAGAACACTTCCGGTGAATTCTATACCGAGGAGATCCACTTTAATCTCAGCGACAATTACAACTTGCGGAAGAAGCGCATGTTTGACATCTTTACATCGCTGATACTGATCGCTTTAGGTCCGGTGATAGGATGGTTTACCGGTGGGTTGCTCACACATTTCAAAAGGTGTTTTTCCGCCTTGTTCAATCGAAAGACCTGGGTTTCATACGACCCTGCTGTGAAGACCGATCATCTGCCCGCATTGAAGCCGGGGATCTTCACGGTGAGTGGTCATGTGAAGAGTCAGAAGCTCAACGATCACATGAGGGAGAAATTGAACGTTCTATATGCCAGGAATTACACATTGGAAGCTGACCTGCAGGTCTTGGTCAGATCTTTGTTTAGACATAACAAAGACTGAGCATCTGAATGATTAAATTTACCCTCGGCTCGTATCCTGAATTAATAGGAAAAGCAGGTATCATGAAAACACGATTACTCAACAATTCAGGAAACAAAAAGCAAGCATCTTTTCGACTTGCAATGTTCTTTCTATTGGCACTGTTCACTGCAACTTCATTTGCCCAGAACAAATACGCCTTGATCGTAGCCATAGGTGACTATCCCGAAGAAACGGATTGGAATGATATCTCTTCAGTGAACGATATTCCGCTCATTGAGCAGGCCTTGATCAAGCAAGGGTTCAACTCGAAGAACATTCGAGTGCTCAAAGACGCAGAAGCAGACAAGAAGTCCATACTTTTCGCATTTGACGATATGACTCAGGACCTTGATTCAGGAGATGTGGTTGTTGTTCACTTCTCGAGTCATGGTCAGCAGATCATCGATTACAATAACGACGAGATCGATGGTTACGACGAAGCCATCGTAGCATACGGTGCTCCCGCCATCTACGATCCACTGTACAAAGGAGAGAATCATCTGCTCGATGAAGAGCTGGGATCTGCCTTGGAAGGAATTCGCAGGAAGATCACTAAAAAGGGAGACCTCCTGGTTTTTGTAGATGCATGTCACTCCGGCACGGCTACTCGTGGTGAGGCAAAACGTCGAGGAGGTAAAGCTCCATTTGCTCCTGAAGGGTATACCGGTAAGGAGGGCGATTCCGACATTGGGATGTACGAAGTCAATGCCAAAAGCCGTGGAGCAGGAGATGACCTGGCACCGATGGTGGTAGTTTCTGCCTCAAGAGCCGAAGAAGTGAACTACGAATACAACGGATTCGGGTCATTGTCGGTTGCGATCAGCCGCAGCATGAGCCGTCTTCAGTCCGACATGTCGTACCGAAGTTTCTTCGCAGAGATACTCAAGGAAATGTCCGTGATAGCTCCAAAACAATCGCCTGCAATAGAAGGAGACATCGATCGCGCGCTTTTCGGAGGTAAAGTGATCGAGCAGGAACCATACTACACGATTTACAGGATCAGGAATGAGCGCCTCAACCTGAATGGAGGAGAGCTGAACGGACTGTTCGAAGGAACCGAGATCGCCATCTTTCCTGCAGGAACAGCAGACACTAAAGGTAAAGCACCAATTGCGACCGGAGAGATAATCAGTGCAGAAGGAACCTGGTCGAATGCCCGTTTGAACAAAGCGCTTGAAGGCAACAAATCTCAGTACTGGGTATTTGTCACCAAGCAAACCTTTGGCGACATCAGAGTGAAACTCAACATATCTGAAGTAGATGAGGTGATGAAGCAAAATGTTCGCGACTGGGCACAAGGGTTCGAAATGGCCGAATTAGTTGAGCAAGGTGGTGAGTACATGCTGGGCATGAATATGAATGCCCGAAGTGCCGGTGTGAACTATGATGTTCATTTGAAAGATATCGCTACACTCGACGTGATCGAATCGTACAGAGGCCGCGGAAGCTTTGAAAAACTGGAGGAGTACCTGATCCAAAAGGCTCGAGGTGAGTACATGAAAAATCTCGAACTCGAAGATCCGGCTCTTGATGTGGAGTTTGAATTCATACCGGTTCGATTGGAAAGAGGGGAAGTAGTTGACACGCTCAGCATCGAAGAGATTTCAAATAACGGAATGATGGAGATCAGCGCCCGCAACATGGGTGTCTTTATCCGAATCATCAACAAGGGTAGTGAGACAGCTTATTTCAACATCATCGACATCCAGCCGGATGGAGTGATAAACGGAATATTGCCTGACCCGGATCAGAATCACAATGCTGCCGATTACAAGATAGAAGCGGGACAAGAGAGTTTCGTGATCAAGGACCGATTGATCGAATTCTTCCCACCTTATGGAACGGAAGTGTTCAAACTGTTCGCCACTTACGAACCGATCGATTTCGGACCGATCATTACTCAAAGAGATACCAGAAGTAAAAAAACCGATCTGGAGATACTGTTTGGAGAAGCGTTTGACGTGAAGAAGCGCGGTGGAAAGTCTACTACTGTTCGCTCCGACATGCAGGCGAGCACTCACAGTGTGACTTTCAAGATCGTACCATAAACTGAACCAACATGAAACCAATCATAAAATACATACGGCAAGTCAGGGTAGCAGGTATGCTGACAGTGCTGGCGATGTCGACCATTTCGCAAATGGCCATCGCTCAGAACCCATACGGGCATAAGGATTCTACTGTCAAATCCCGTAACGTCTTCGGAACGGACGATCGCAAATCGGCAGTGAACTATACTTACAAGGATTATACGAATGCCACGGCTGTGGCGGTGGAGAAGAGTAGCTTCGTCGGGAACTACCTGACCGGGAAAAGCCTCGGTGACAAACTACTCAGTCAGTACAAGCGCAAAGGGGCGGAGTACGTATCAAGTGAGATCCGTTTTCAGGATGAACCGGCATTCGGCTTTTGCTCCGGCTTTTTGATCGCACCCGATATCCTGGTAACAGCGGGTCATTGCATCGACTACGACGATTACTACTCGATGGAGTGGATCTTTGATTTTACGAACGACATTGAGTACAAACCGGGTGACAAGATCTACATCCCGCCGAGCAAGAGATACAATGTAAAGAAGATACTGACCCGCCGCCTGACCTATTCAGACAGAAGGGACTATGCGGTCCTACAGCTAGACCGACCGGTTGATCGGAAACCTTTCACTTTCCGTACCGGTGAAACCCCAACTAAAGGATCGAAAGTGACATTGTTAGGAGCACCAAGCGGTATTCCGTTAAAGGTCGTGGAGGATGCCAAGATCACCTCGAACAATTCCTTTCAGGCGTACTTCCGCACTAATCTGGACGCGTTCGGAGGAAACTCCGGAGGTCCTGTTTTCAGCAGCACCGGATTGATCGAAGGGATCCTGGTTCGCGGTCCGACCAAAGGATACTACGTGGACGAGTCTTGTAAGTGTTTGAAAACGTCAACCTATACGGAATCATATGCTGACTTCATCCAGGGTGTGGAAGTTCAAAAGATCAATGATATCCCATGGAATGTCCTGTCGGAAGCTTTGTACAGCAACATCAACTACGCCATCGAGAGAAAAGACGAGGATGAATTGGATCGATGGGTGGATTACAGTTGGATATACAAGGAGCCGACCATTGCAGATAAGAAACCTCTGGAGATCGTGGCATTGGAATCCGGAAACATGAAGATCTTCAAAAAGGTCATGGAATCAGGAGGTGATATGAATGCAGCTGACGGAGATGGCAAGACACTTATGAATCACATCATTCGAAAGAGAAATGATGAAGCATTGAAGTACCTGATCCGAGAAGGATACGATGTCAATCAAAAAGATGAAAGAGAAGAAACACCTCTGTTCTGGGCCATCAACACCTATAACATTGAGCAAATGAAGGCCTTGATCGACTACGGAGCCAGCGTCGACCTAAAGAATACCTGGGGTTCTACGCCGATCCATGAAGTTGCCGTGTACGGCAGTGTGGATATGGCCAAACTGTTGGTGGAGAATGGTGCGAACTTGCTTGCCAAGGATGCAGATGGGTGTTTGCCCAAACAAAGAGCGCGCAAATCGAAGAATAGATCTGTCAAGAAATACTTGAAACAGGAAACTAAGAAACAGAAGAAAGCCGGGAAATGATCCAAGGAAACTTCAGGAAGAATATTCAGCAGCACGGTATCATCACTGTGCTGCTGCTTTTTATGTCAGTTTGTGCTTCTGCACAGGACAGACAGTATGCTCAAATGTGGATCGATAGCTTGGCCGGTCCCACCTTCCACGGCCGGGGATATACACAAAATGGTGCTCTCAAAGCAGCTGGCGTCATTGCTGCAGAAATGGAAAAGGTCGGCTTGTCCATGATTTCCGAAGAAAGAGGCTGGTTTCACAATTTCACCATGCCGGTCAACACCTTTCCGAACGATCTCACAGCAGTTGTGGGTAGCCGGGAATTGGAAGTAGGGAGGGATTATGTACCCGTTCCCGGAAGTGGCTCATTCTCGGGTAGTTCTCAACCGGTATTTCTGAGTATTTCAGATATCCGAAAAAAGGGAAAGGTGAAGAGCGCATTGAAGCAGACTCAACATTCCGGCATTCTGGTCATCGACACATTCGACAGGAAGGATGAGAAGAGCGCGGAATGCTACGATCTCATTCAACGAACATTTTCAGGTGGTGCTATTGTGCTGCTTGCAACGGATCTAACATGGAGTGTTTCGCGAGCGCAAATGCCCTACTGCATGGTAAAAATGCGACCACAAGCCTTCCGGCTAAATGAACAAATGGCTTTGGAAATTGAACCACTGTTCATTGAGAAATACCAGGGTGCAAATTTGATTGGTTTCCTGCGGGGAAATGAACAACCTGACTCTTTCATTCTGCTCACCGGTCATTATGACCATTTGGGTGGAATGGGTCAAACCTACATTCCCGGTGCCAATGACAATGCCAGCGGGATCGCCATGATCCTGGACATGGCGAAAGAGTTCGCGGAGCAAAAGTCCAATCGCTACAGCATCATCTTCATTGGTTTTGGAGGAGAAGAAGCGGGCCTGGTTGGTAGCCATCACTTTGTGAATGAACTCTCCGATTGGATCCCTGCCGATAAGATCCGATTTGTAGTGAATATGGATTTGATGGGTTCCGGACAGGAAGGTATAATGGCGGTGAATGGAAGGGTCTTCACTGACGAATTCGACATGCTCAAAGATCTGAACGACAACAAGGGTTACCTTACCGATGTTCGCGCTCGAGGGAAAGCTGCCAACAGCGATCATTACTTCTTTTCAGAACGCGGAATTCCGGCTTTCTTCTTCTATCTGATGGGCCCATATCATCATTATCACAACGTGAATGACAGTCCCGAGAATTTGAGACTGGACGAGCACTACGATAAGTCGTTCAGATTGATCAGAGACTTCATCGGCAAACTCCAGAAATAGCAGTTTCCATATCTTTGCTTTGGGCCTCCCCAAACGTCGTAGAAAGCAATGATCCTGAATTCCTTTTTTTCCTGGTTCTTCCGAAAGAGGATGTCTCAAGTCGAGCATGCGATAGAAAATCCGCTTGAAACGCAGGATCAGGTGTTCCGTTCTTTGATCGGACAGGGAGCCAATACTGAGTACGGAAAACAATTCGGCTTTGCCGACATCACAGACCGCGACTCGTATCGACGCAATGTCCCCATCAGAGACTATGACGGCTTGAAACCGTTCATCGAGCGAACCTTGAAAGGAGAGCAGATGGTGATCTGGCCCGGTGAGATCAAGTGGTTTGCAAAATCTAGCGGTACGACCTCAGACAAGAGCAAGTTCATTCCGGTCACTTTTGAGGCTCTGGATGACTGTCAGTTCAAAGGTGCTCGCGATATGCTCACCATATACTGTCAGAACAATCCCGAAACCCAGCTCTTCGATGGCAAAGGACTTCTAATCGGAGGAAGTCACGAGGTCAATAAATATGCGCGCAATTCATACTTCGGCGATCTCAGCGCCGTCCTCATGAATAATCTTCCTTTTTGGGTCCACTTGCTGCGAACACCACGACCGGACGTCGCCCTGATGGCAGATTGGGAGGAGAAGATGGAAAAGATGATCGAAGAAACCCGCGATCAGGATGTCAGAAGCATCTCGGGTACCCCGACCTGGACCTTGCTTTTGATTCAACGCCTGATCGATGAAGCAGGTGTGAGCGACTTGCGGGAGATCTGGCCGAACATCGAACTGTTCATGCACGGAGGTGTGAGCTTTCAACCGTATCGCGAGCAATTCGAGGCGTTGATCCCGGGACCCATGAACTACATGGAGAGCTATAATGCTTCTGAGGGCTTCTTTGGGATTCAGGATAACACGTGCAAGGACAATGAGATGCTGCTCATGATGGATTATGGCATCTACTACGAATTCCTTCCGTTTGAGTCGCTCGGCGACGAAAATGCAAAAACAGTGCTCCTGGATGAGATCGAGGTCGGCGTGACCTATGCAATGATCATAACGACCAATGCGGGTTTGTGGAGATACAGTATTGGTGACACGATCGAGTTCACGGAAAAGAAACCGTACAAATTCAAGATCAAGGGTCGGACCAAGCTATTCATCAATGCTTTTGGAGAAGAGCTTATGATCGATAATGCTGAAAAAGCGATCCGAAAGACCTCACTGGAGACCGGTACAGCTATTCGGGAATACACGGCAGCTCCGGTGTATTTTGAAGGGAAGAATGGAGGGAGGCACGAATGGCTCATCGAATTCGAACGCGAGCCAAAGAATTTGGATGAGTACACCCGGATCCTGGACCGAAACTTAAAGTCCGTAAACAGTGACTACGAGGCCAAGAGAAAAGGCGATATGGTTCTTAGTATGCCAACGATCCGTGAGTGTCCCGATGGTACATTCTATGAATGGATGAAGAAGAAGGGCAAACTCGGAGGTCAGCACAAAGTCCCTCGATTGAGCAACGACAGGAAGATCATTGAGGATATCAAATCCATGATATGACCTTCCCGTGCCGCTCTGCAGGTTTATGAAAAGAACTCTTTGCACAGGTCGTAAATGAGATTGGAGAGAATGAATAGCAGGATGGAACCGAGCAACAATCCCATGGGCCAGGCATTACCCTTGGAACTGTCATTTTTTTTCTGATTGCCATCTTTGATCATTCTCCCCGCTTTCTCATCGATCCTTCCGGATCCGTCGCTGACGTATTTCGTGTATTTGGAGACGTTCCAATCTGTGAGTGCAGCCAGTTCGCTGAGCTCCTTGGTTCGTCTGTTCGTAAGATTCTCTTTGTATTTAACTCCTGCATCGCAACTCAGATCTCCGGTGGCAGGATGATGCATGACATATCGTCCCTGGAACCTGGAACGGTCTGAGGTTTCAAGGAAGAACAGATCCTGAGGGAAATCCTCTTCCGCGTATCGAACGTGTAAACGGGTAAAGAACACAGAGCTGTAATTATTGTCATTGACCCACCAAACACCTGCTTGCTTCAGATCTTCTACAATTGGAGGCGGCCCCACACACGGGTCACACTTCACGCCACCGAAGCCCGGACTCACGTCCCAAGCGTATTCTGTGAACACCGTATTCTTTCCGGCTTTGTGATATGATTTGTCGAATAAGTCTACATAGAATTGCTGGAACTTATCGCCTTTCAGGAATGTAGGGATGTCTCTGTTGCTTGGGATGGGAATGGTTCTGTAATTGGCAGACTCAATGCGTCCACCTTTGGTAAATGCATAGATGATCATGTCCTGAGCACCGTTACTATTGGCCATACCCAGACGGATCGGCAGCATGAATTTTTCCGATTCGAATTCGATCTGAAGTGGTCTGAGGTTGGTGAATCCAAGAAGGTCTTTCACGTTGGTGTTTACCTTGACCACAAAGAATTTCAGGTTGTTCTTGATGTATGGCTCCAACACACGCTCAGCTTGCGCAGGAATGGAATAACCGTTATCGGTCAGCCATCTTTTCAGACCATCCGATTCTGCAGCGCTCAAGATCACGATGTCGTACTCTCCCACGGTATAGCTCGCTTCGATCTGAACGTGGTAATCCTCTTCCGCTTCCATGGCCATGGATTTGCGTTTCACACGCCCACGTCTGCTGGTATTGGCCACGGCAACTTCATACAAGATCCGAGGTTCACAAGGATTTTCATCATAGTACTCTACCAGTCTGGGGCCACTGTAGGAATCGAATTTGTCGAACAAAACTTGATTGGCGATCCGGATATCCTCGCGATCGATCACTTCGGGAACAGGGATCACCATGGCGAATTCGCTGGCACTTCCGTTATAGTCGTTGCTCATCGTGATGACGCTGCGATTCCCGTCGCGCACGAAGATCACCTGACTCCTGTTATTGAATAGTTCTGCTCCCGCTTTCGCGACATAGAATCCGCAAAATGCTGAGGTGTCGGCTACAAAGGAGCTAACGGCAATGAGGATGGTCAAGATCTTTTTCATGTGTGTTGGATTTTAAGTGGTTCAAAGGATTGAGATATTTCTTTTCTGGCTGACCGGCTACGGTCTTGGAACCATTGGTATTTTTTCGATGGGAATATTCGGTCAAGCACAGGCAAAAGTGGTGCACCTGCAAGTAGTATCCACATGGCTGCGGTGTGGATCGCGAAGCTCTTTCCTATGGTGAATGTGAGGATGGCGATCGAAGCGGCCCAGACGATCCGGACAGATCTCCGATTGGGGATGGTCATAGGGTCGGTGATCATGAAAAATGAGAAGAGCAGGAGTGCTCCGTTTGTCATTTTGTGCAGGACAAAGTCAAAATCCCAACCGAGATACAACAGGTCATATCCGATGGAAATGCAGAAATAGGTCAACAGGAATGTAAGTCCTGTTTCCAGTCTGCTGATTCGAAGTAGTATCATGAGTCCGGCTGCTCCAAAAAAGAATAGAAGAGCCATGTCGCTTCCCCATTGTCCCGGACTGATCCAGGTTTTGTCTGTGATGAGCAGTGGCACCATCACCCCGAAGTTGGCTGGGTTAAAAATATGTTTATTCCGGTGTCGGATCAGGAACTTGCTTCCTATTGCCAGAACACCTGCCAATATGAAATATGGGATCTCTCCGGCCTTGAATAACAGACAAAGTCCCAAAGAAGTGATCAATGCACTCCGAAGCGAATGAAGTGGTAATTTCAGGATCAGGATCCCCAGAGACTGGACCACCAGACATGTGGTGATCAATGTCAAGTAATGACTCATATTCCCTTCCCATCCAAGAGCGAATACCCCATAGGTGAGGAATGAGCTCAGAAAAACGATCTGAAAATATCTGGGATCTTTGATGAATCCGGAAATACGCTTGATCATATGCGGTGTTGTGCTTGGCATACGGCTTTCTATACCTTCAGTACAGAGATGGTAAATGCCGTTCTTAATTTTTTTCTGAAGCTACTGAACTGCCCTATGGATGAGCAGTTAAATTTGTGACAGATGCCATTCAAATTACAATCGGAATTCGAACCTACAGGAGATCAACCCGAAGCCATCAGGAATTTGGTGGAAGGGATCAATGATGGGGTCAGAGCGCAGACACTACTCGGGGTTACCGGTTCCGGTAAGACGTTCACCATGGCCAATGTGATCGAGGAAGTTCAAAAACCTACCTTGATCATCAGTCACAACAAGACTCTTGTAGCTCAGCTCTATGGGGAGTTCAAGCAATTCTTTCCCGACAATGCGGTCGAGTATTTCGTTTCCTACTACGATTACTATCAACCCGAAGCATTCCTGCCCACATCAGGCACATATATAGAAAAGGATCTGAGCATCAATGAGGAGATCGAGAAGTTCCGTTTGAGTGCCACATCATCCTTACTCAGCGGAAGACGAGACGTTATCGTTGTTGCCTCCGTGAGTTGTATCTACGGAGCCGGAAATCCATCCGATTTTGAACAAAGTGTCATACGCCTTGAGCAAGGTCAGAAGGTATCACGTAACACTTTGTTGTATGCTCTGGTAGATGCCTTGTACAGCCGAACGACGGCCGACTTTAAGCGCGGAACCTTCCGGGTTCAAGGCGACAACGTAGATGTTTTCCTGGCGTATGAGGACAAGGCCCTTCGCGTCACGTTCTTTGGTGATGAGATCGAGGAACTGGCTTATATCGACCCGATATCAGGGCGAACGCTTGAAGAGATCGAAACGGCTGCAATATTCCCAGCCAACCTCTGGGTTACACCTCGAGAGCGGTTGAAAGATGCACTCTACGAGATCCAAGACGACCTCGTCAAGCAGGTCGACTTTTTCAAAGGCACGGAGAAATTCCTGGAAGCCAAACGGATCGAAGATCGAACTACGCACGATCTTGAAATGATACGCGAGATCGGTTACTGCAGTGGTATTGAGAACTACTCCCGGTATATGGATCGTCGTAAACCCGGCACGAGACCGTTCTGCTTGATCGATTATTTCCCGGATGACTTCCTAGTCATCATCGATGAGAGTCACGTTACAGTGCCTCAGGTGAGAGCCATGTACGGAGGGGATAGATCCAGAAAGGTGAACCTTGTGGAATATGGTTTCCGACTTCCGGCAGCACTTGATAACCGTCCGCTGAAGTTCGACGAATTCACTTCATTGGTGAATCAGGTCGTATATGTGAGTGCCACTCCTGCCGATTACGAGATCATGGAAAGTGAGGGTGTGATCGTGGAGCAATTGATCAGACCTACGGGCTTACTTGATCCGGAGATCGATGTCAGACCTTGCCACAACCAGGTAGATGACCTTCTTGAGGAGATCGATGAGCGAATTAAGATGGGTGATCGAATTTTGGTCACAACGCTCACCAAGCGTATGGCGGAGGAGTTGGATAAGTACATGCGCAATTTGAATATATCATCAGCTTATATACACTCTGAGGTTGACACTTTGGAGCGGGTTGAGATACTCCGTGAACTGCGCATCGGAACCTACGATGTATTGATAGGAGTGAACCTTCTGCGAGAGGGTCTGGATCTTCCCGAAGTATCTCTCGTGGCCATTCTCGATGCTGACAAGGAAGGTTTTCTTCGTTCGGAGCGGTCCCTGACACAAACGATCGGTCGGGCAGCGCGGAACGTGCGAGGTAAAGTGATCATGTACGCCGACAAGATCACTGATTCCATGCGCAAGACCATCGACGAAACGAATCGACGCCGGAGTTTGCAACAGGATTACAATAAGGAGCACGGGATCACTCCGCAGACCATCAATAAGAGCAAGGAAGCCATCTTGTTCCAGACCGCCGTGGCCGATCGCCAGGATGGTGGCAAAGGAAACGCCTATGAGAATGAACCAAAGGTCTCTATGGCTGCTGACCCGGTGCTCCGGGAATTGAACAGCGAACAGCGTCAGAAGCTTATTGATAAACTCAAGGGCGACATGAAGTCGGCCGCCAAGGATCTCGATTTCATC
>VMDK01000128.1 GCA_008080835.1 Sphingobacteriia bacterium
ACCCGTGACCTCTTCCTTACCAAGGAAACGCTCTACCCCTGAGCTACATCGGCTTGAACCGACACGTCCAGGCGCGCCTGAGATCTATCGGCCACATCTGAGCGGGAGACGAGGCTCGAACCCGCGACCTACAGCTTGGAAGGCTGTCGCTCTACCAACTGAGCTACTCCCGCATACATCAGAAATCAATAACGCAGACCCCTCTCGGAGCTCCTTCGCTATCGCTTTGCTGCTCGTGGGGAGAGCAGGATTCGAACCTACGAAGGTTGCCCAACAGATTTACAGTCTGCCCCGTTTGACCGCTTCGGTATCTCCCCATTCCAATAAGTCAATTGAGCCACCTATCGGACTCGAACCAATGACCGGCTGATTACAAATCAGCTGCTCTACCAACTGAGCTAAGGTGGCTTACTCATTTTCAGGGGTTTACGTAGTTCCCCATTACCCTCAACCGATTCCTCGATTTTTTAGGGTTGGCAAAAGTATGTCTTTTTTAATTTGGGTCAAACAAAATAAGGAAGAATTTTTCAGGTCACCGCCTGAAGCTTCTCCTTGTATTTGACGATCTGCACTTTGAGCGCGTCCATGGCCAGGTCTGTAGCGGCCTCGAAGCTTTGCGCTGTCTGCGTTTTGATGATGCTGGAGTGGTGAACATTTATCTTGAATTCAACCGTCTTGTTGTCGGTCGAATGATTGTTCTCCAGCTTGAGGAAAACTTGGGCATCGACGATGCCGTCGTAGTACTTATTCAGCTTGTCTAGTTTAGCAATGATGTAATCCTTCAGTTTCTGATCTGCTTTGAAGTGGATTGATTGAATTACTGCTCGCATAGTGATACTTTATATGGTTTGAACTTCTTTTCATGATTTAGGGTGCAATTTCAGCACTTCTTTCAAGTGAGCGATATCGTTATGTGCATAGATCTGAGTGGCACTCAGGTCTTTATGGCCTAGCAACTCGCGTATCACATGCATACCTGCTCCGCGTTCAAGCAGGTGCGTAGCAAACGAATGTCGTAAAACATGCGGACTTTTCTGGTCTGCTCTCGAAAAAACAGTCAGAATATCGTTCACTATCGTATAAACCTTCTTCGGGTACAATGGATTGCCTCGTTTCGTTAAGAAGTAACGATCATCCGACAAAGAGTGTTCACTCTTGATGGTCGAATAGGCTTCCAGATGTCCTTTCAACTCATCTCCCACCGGAATGATGCGTTCCTTGCGACGCTTTCCCATCACGCGAAGCTGCCCTTTCACCAGGTCCACGTCCGCTTCTTTAAGGTCAATCAACTCTGCACGTCGCATTCCCGTGTGATACAAGGATGAAAACACTGCTGCGCCCAGGACATCATCATAGTCCCCCGACATATCCAGAGCGTCCATTGCACGATTTGCTTCGTTCTGGGTAATGGACTTCGGCAATCGCCCCGGCACTTTCAGATTCCGAATTCCCTGTGCGGGATCTTTATCCACGTGACCGTGTTTTACCAGATATCGAAAAAATGATTTGACCGAACTCAGCTTGCGATTCACGGTACGTGGTAACATGCCGGACTCGGCTAACTGAACAACCCAGGAACGGATGAATTGCCTTTGCACTGCCTCCATTCGAGTGCAGTCGAACTCTTCTTCAAGAAATTGATGGAATTGACTCAGATCCTTGCTGTATGCAAGTAGTGTGTGCTCTGAGAACTTTCTTTGAAAACGTAGGTAGTCGAGATATTTTTCGGTAAAATCCCTATCCATTGCCGGAAAGGCAAGATACGAAAAATTCCTCGAAAATATAGGAACGATTACGCTTCGTTGCGCTTCTGCTGGATGTACTCAGCTTTAATGATCTCGAGTCGACGCTTCACAGATGGTTTTGTGAATTGACGACGGTCGCGAAGTTCGCGAACCACACCTGTGCGTTCGAATTTCTTCTTGAATCGCTTGAGCGCTTTTTCCAGAGACTCATTCTCTTTAACCTGTACTTTGATCATCTAACTTCCCTCTTTTAAATTTAAAAGTCCGCGAATATCGTATGAATTTCAGACAGAATCAAAATTCTGCGTAAAAAAGCTGTAGGATCAATCCTTGAGGATCTGACGACTGATCACCAGCTTCTGGATCTCTGAGGTTCCTTCCCCGATAGTGCATAGCTTACAGTCACGGTAATACTTCTCAGCCGGGAAGTCTTTGGTGTACCCGTATCCGCCAAAGATCTGAACGGCATCTGTGGCAACCTGAACGGAAACTTCTGAGGCATAATATTTAGCCATTGCTGATTCCTTCGTCACAGGTTTACCGTTGTTCTTCAAGTAGGCCGATTGCATAATGAGCAATTCCGCTCCTTCGATCTTTGTGGCCATGTCAGCCAATTTGAAGTTGATACCCTGAAATTCTGCAATTGCTTTTCCAAATTGGTGTCGTTCCTTGGCGTATTTCACACTAGCCTCAAATGCTCCTTTGGCAATTCCCAAGGCGAGTGCTGCGATACTGATGCGGCCACCATCCAGGACCTTCATGGCCTGGATGAAGCCTTCTCCCACCTCGCCCAGCACATTTGCGTCAGGGACCCGACAATTATCGAAGAACAGACAAGCTGTCTCGCTGGCGCGCATGCCAAGTTTGTTCTCTTTCTTCCCTCCGCTGAATCCCGGAGTACCTTTTTCAATGACAAAAGCCGTCATTCCGTGAGAATCACCTTTCTCACCTGTACGGGCTATGACTACAGCTACATCTCCACTTATCGCGTGGGTAATGAAGTTCTTTGAGCCATTCAGGACCCATTCATCCCCATCTTTAACAGCAGTGGTAAGCATACCTCCTGCGTCTGAACCTGTATTCGTTTCTGTCAGTCCCCAGGCGCCGATCCATTGTCCGGTAGCCAGCTCGGGTAGCCATTTTTGTTTTTGCTCTTCGTTACCGAATTGAAGAATATGGCCTGTGCAAAGTGAGTTATGAGCGGCCATCGAAAGACCGATACTACCGCAGACCTTCGCTAGCTCAACTATGGCTGTTACGTATTCGTAGTATCCAAATCCGCTCCCGCCATACTCGGTAGGTACGAGAACTCCCATCAACCCCAACTCACCCATCTCATGAAAGAGATCTTTCGGAAAAGTCTGAGATTCATCCCACTCCATCATTTTCGGACGGATATTTCTCTCCGCGAAATCGCGAACCATGTCGCTGATCATCCCCTGATTCTCTGTTGACTCAAAGTTCATTTCTACCAAGCAGTTTTAGCAATTAGTGATGCGAAAATACAATTCAGAAATGTTAAAACACTTCAACATCAAATTTGCTTGCATTTCAAGGATCTGAAGCGGTCAAATAGATGTAATGTCCCGATGCATCGACGGAAAAATCGGGTGGTTGACGATGTTGCTCGAAATACGCAACGCAGGTGCGCAGATTTCCCCAAAATCGAGCCAGTTCTGACGAACCTGCTTTTCTCAATCTATCGTATTGCTGAAGCGTAAGTCTGTTCGGGAAAATGTCGATACGGATATTTTCCTGACCGCTATTCTTGGCCTGTACGGCCATCACGTATAATTCTTTGATCCGCTCGTTAGTGATGGGGATACATCCGATGGTCTGACAGCCACCATGTATGAATATCTGACCACCTAGGTTATGGTCTCCTTCCCGTCGTTGGTCGGCCAAGTTAGGATAGCTGACCTTCAGGGACAAAAGATAGTTGCTGTTCGGGTTGAAGCCACTGAGCTCATACAGTCCCTCCGGGATCTGTTCGTCTCCCTGTCGTCTCTTGGGACCGAGCGTCCCGGACATGGCACAAAAGGGGTAGGCAGCAACTCGCTGAAACTTCTCCGCTCCCCGATTTCGTGCCCACACTTCAAGAACTGCCTCCTGTTTGAATGCTCGAATGTATATCTCATGATCATCCGGGTCGATCCCAAGTACGCGAAGTGTCCTCTTCACAGTGGATGCTTTTTCTGCAAACGCAGTACGAACCCTTGGGTACTTCATTTGTTCATCGCGAAAGGACGATCCTGCTCTCATAGAAAGTATCATTGACGAAAGAAGGATCATGGTGATCCAACTCATTTGTATGCTCTTTACTTTCTTCAATGCCATGCGATCTTTTTGCGAATTAAGAATCGATCCGTGAAAACCGTGAGTATGTATATCCCATCTTTGGTCATCGGGACGAAACTCTGACCCGCCTCACTACGGTAGATGAGTCGACCCTCCATATCATTCAACGTCACAGAAAGGATATTCATATGTGTCGGAAGGATCAAAAGACCGGTTTCTGAATAATGGAGATCAAATTCGAGGGCTTCTGCTTCTATCCCTGCGGCCGAGCGATCCAAACGAAAACGATACATGTTCGCATTGCCCCCCGTGGCTTCTTCAGCGATGAGGAATCGTACAGAATCTTCCGATGCGATGGCCTCGAATTGTCGCACACCACCAAATGAATGATACCTAGGATTTGAAAATTGGATCTCGTTATTCGATCTGTTGCAAACCCATACACCACCGTATCCTAGCATGAGCAACTTGTCATCCAGGAGTACGCAATCGGTGACCTGAGATAGAAATGAATTGTCGCCCAAATACACTGAATCCCGCAATTGAGCTTCGCTCACACTCATGTCCTTCGGTAATGAGTACAAATACGCCATACCGGTGAACGGATTTGTCCAATTCTTAGTGATCAGGTAAATAGAATCGCGCATCAGGAACATGGCTTCACCATCGAATCTGAAATTGCTCCTATCCGGAGGAAATGCCCGCTGGTCTTCGTATTTGAATTCAATGATCTCCACATCCGCGCTATCCCGTTCAGTATCCTGAACTTTGATCCTGCCTATTCGAAGGTTGCTTCGGTCGTTATCGTTATTGCCGAAGTCACCGATATATATATTGCCCGAATCGTCGCTTGTGAGGGATTCCCAGTCCACGTTTCTCATATTGGCAATGGTCAAAGTTCTCAACACAGTAGCCGATGTGTCTACGAGATATAGCTCTGCAGGATTGCCTCCGTCGTTGAGCATCCAGTAGGTCGAGGAACCTGCCTTACACATCCCCGAGCATTCGGTGATCTCACTCGGAAGTGGGCAGACCACTTGTAAGTCCTGAGCCAATAGATCAGTGCCAAACCACAAAGACGACAAGAGTAGCATTAACCGCTTCACGGAGCGCAAAATACTCATTTGTGCATTTCGCTGATTGAAGGTAATGTTGACTTGACATTGTTTTCACCTCCTTTGATAACTTTGCTTGGTTCAACAACGATTAAAAGAATAACGAATACGCCATGCGACTAATCATTGCCCTTATGTTTCTGACTTTTGGAAGTCAGGCATTTTCTCAATACATCCTCGACGATTTCCGCCAGATCAAATTTGGTGAGCACAAGGATTCCATTTTCGTCGACAACCAAAAGGTGAACTTCATCAAAACTCAGGAACTCAGTACTCCAAACACCTATTTGCGTAAAGGAGAGGATCTGAACTTAGGTTCTGTTGAGCTCAACAAGATCTACTACATATTTACGGATGAGGATCGATTTGACCGTGTTGCCATGGTCGGACAGGGATTCCAGAAATTCCGTGAAATGAAATATATCCTCACTTTCAAGTTCGACGATCCGGAGTTGAAAGACTTGGGAGATGGAGTGCAATACTCCTGGAACATCGATGGTGTACGCGTATACCTTACGTACACTCCGGCCGGAGAGAACTTTACGGTGGATATCCAGAGCGACTACCAATTGAACGAGTCGCGCAGGAAGAACCAGAACGTGAATGACTTCTGATCTTTCCCTAAAAAGCGGAAAACTCTTTTTAGTACCCACGCCGATCGGCAACTTGGGCGACATAACCCTTCGTGCGATCGATGTCTTGAAGCAAGTGGATGTGATCCTCGCTGAGGATACTAGGCACACGCTCAAGCTTCTCTCGCATTTAGAGATATCAAAGCCTCTTGAATCCTTCCATCAGCACAATGAGCACCGCAAGGTGGATTGGGTAATAGAACGAATTCAAGGCGGGGAAACATTTGCATATTGCAGTGATGCGGGTACACCGGGAATTTCAGATCCCGGATATTTATTGGCTAAAGCTTGTCGGGAAAATGAACTTGACCTCGAATGCCTTCCCGGCGCCAGCGCGGTCTTTCCTGCCCTCGTTGGCTCGGGAATTCCCTGCGACCGCTTCGCCTTTGAAGGATTCCTTCCGGTGAAAAAAGGCAGACAGAAAAGATTGGATGCGCTCGCAGAAGAAGAGCGAACGGTCATCTTTTATGAAAGTCCGCATCGTTTGCTCAAATCCGTGAAACAGATCATGGACGTGATCGGGGACGATCGCTTGATCTGCGTGGCCAAAGAATTGACCAAGATCCACGAACAATATATTGTCGGTAAAGGTTCAGATATCCTCGACAAATTGGCAAAAGCGACGATCAAAGGCGAATTTGCGATCGTGGTAGAAGGCAAAAAGAAATGAGGTCTCTCAAACTGATCATATTAAGCATCCTTGGCGGGGTGATCCTGTACGCCGGTTGGCCGCCGTTGGAAAGTCCCCTACCCTTGTTCATTGGGTTCCTGCCATTCTTATGGCTGGAGGAGATCCTGCGTCGACAAGGCCGTTCGCATAGTTTTTTCTGGTTTCTCTATCCCGGTCTGTTCACTTGGAATATCCTGTGTACCTGGTGGGTGTGGTTCGCCTCACCCGGAGGAGCGGTTGCAATGCTTTTGCTGAATACACTGATGATGACCTTGCCTTTCCTCTTCTATTCTATGTCTAGGAATATCGTTGGTGCGAGCAGAGCTTTGGTTTTCTTGGTGCTCTTTTGGCTTGGTTTCGAATACCTGCATCATACCTGGCAGATCGCCTACCCGTGGCTGACACTTGGAAATGGCTTTGCCACGGCACCTCAGCTGGTTCAGTTCTATGAATATATAGGAGTCAGCGGCGGCTCTTTATGGATACTGCTCGTAAATGTGCTCCTCTTCCAGATCATGCGTAACCCGAACCTGCGCATATCGCTGGGAGCAGCATTTGTACTGGCAGCACCTGTGTTCTGGTCGCATTGGCTCTGGAATACGCAAAGCAATTGCGTTAAACCGGAAGTGAACATGCTCGTCGTACAACCGAATATTGACCCATATGAGAAGTTCAATGAGGGAGAAGAACTCGAGCAGGTTCGAAACTTCATCAAAATGGTGGAACCGAAGATCACAGAAGAAACGGACTACATCATTTTGCCGGAAACGGCCATAGTAGAATATCTGGATGAAGCGTATATCAATCAACTTCCGAGCATACGCATGCTTGTGAATCTTATCCACAGGAATCCCGGGATCGAGATCATTACCGGCGCAAGTACGTATCGGTTCTTTGAAGATCCTGAGAAACGCTCACTGACTGCCCGACAAGCACAAAGTGGTGATTGGTACGACAGTTACAATACATCCCTGAGGATCGATTCGAGTGGAGTGCAGGAGATCTATCACAAGTCTCGGTTGGTGCCCGGTGTGGAACGCATGCCCTATCCAAAGATCCTCGGCTTTTTGGAATACTTATCCATCGACATGGGCGGGATCAGTGGAAGTCTTGGATCGGATCCGGAGGCTATGGCATTCAACACAGAAAACGGACCCGGTATGGCCACGCTCATTTGCTACGAGTCAGTGTTCGGAGAATACGTTGGAGACTTTGTCCGTAAAGGAGCCGACCTGTTGCTCGTGATCACGAATGATGGTTGGTGGGGAAACACTCCCGGGCATATCCAGCACATGCATTACGCACGCTTGCGTGCCATCGAACATCGCAAAGAAGTTGTTCGGAGTGCAAATACGGGTATCAGCTGCCATATCGACGATAATGGTCGCATCCTGAAACGCACAAACTGGTGGGAACCTGATGTGATCGAGGTGAGTGCAAAGGCCCTGGATTACCGAACCTTTTTCAGCGTCAATGGTGATGTGATCGGTAAGATCTCATCCTTCCTTTCTGTATTTGTCCTGATCGGGTTGTGGGTTCGGCGAAGAGTGCTCAAAAGCGGACTGGTATGATCGAGGTAAAGGACATCGGGACGGTTGATTACTCTTCAGCCTGGGATCTGCAAAAGCAAAAGGTAGAATCTGTAAAGCAAGGTGCACCGGGCATGTTTTACCTGGTGGAACATCCACATGTCTACACCTTCGGCAAGAACGCCGACCGCAATAATCTGCTTGTCAACGATGCCTTTCTGGCGCAGATCGGAGCACAGCGATTCGATATAGAGCGCGGCGGTGACATCACCTACCACGGACCTGGACAGATCGTCGGCTATCCGATCATCGACCTGAACAAGATCGGGATCGGGGTGCGGGTCTACGTGGAGAAATTGGAGCAAGTGCTGATCGACACATTGGCGGAATATGGCATTGAGACAGAGCGTGTGGATGGACTCACGGGAATCTGGCTGAAGAAAGGTCGACCCCGAAAGATCGCCGCATTGGGAATCAAGGTGTCGCGCGGCGTGACCATGCACGGGTTCGCTCTCAACGTGAATACCGATCTAAGTTATTTCAATCATATTGTTCCCTGTGGCATCACCGACAAGGAAGTAACGACCATGCAGTCGGAGCTAGGTGCAGAAGTAGATATGAATGAGGTGAAGCAGAAGCTAGCAACGCATTTCGCGCATCACTTCGACTCCTGACCTTTGTCTTTCTTGATATGGCGTTCGGCGTGGTAGGAACTTCTTACCAACGGACCGCTTTCGATGTACTCGAATCCCATATCCTCACCCCAGGCTTTGTACTTGGCGAACTCTTCCGGTGTCACATAGCGATCGACTTTCAGGTGTCGGCCGGTGGGCTGCAGATACTGACCCAGCGTAATAATACTCACTCCCACTGAACGCAGGTCGTGCATAGTTTCACGGATCTCTTCGTCTGTTTCTCCCATACCGCACATGATGCCACTCTTGGTGGTCATACCGTTATCGAACAGGTACTGCAGTACCTCCAGACTTCGATCGTACTTTGCCTGGATGCGCACTTCTGTGGTCATGCGACGCACGGTCTCGATATTATGTGAGACGATCTCAGGATGTACTTTGATGATGGTATCGAGTTGTTCCTTGTTCGCTTGAAAATCAGGAATGAGCGTTTCGAGAGTCGTCTCCGGATTCCACTTGCGGATCTCTTCTACGGTTCTGGCCCAATGTCTCGATCCGCCATCGGGAAGATCGTCGCGATCCACACTTGTGATCACGCCATGCTTGATCCCCATGATGTTGATGGATTGAGCCACTTTGAACGGCTCCATATTATCGAGGACTTCTCCTTTACCGGTCGCCACGTTGCAAAACTGACAAGAACGCGTACACGTGTTTCCCATGATCATAAAGGTCGCGGTTCCCACTCCCCAGCACTCTCCGATGTTGGGACATTTCCCGCTTTCGCAAATGGTGTGGAGGTTGTGATCCTTGACCAATTTCTTGACCTTGGAATACTCTCCTCCCCCGGCGATCTCTACCTTGAGCCAGTCGGGTTTGACGCGCTTATTCTGACGGACTTTTACCTCCGGTTTGTTCTCGATCTTGTTTGGCATAACTAAGAAACGGCAAATGTAGTGAAAGGGTTTCGGGTTTCCTGCTGGAGGCAGGAAACGGCTCTTGGCCATTAGCTATTGGCTTTTAGGGTCGATGCGGTAGTAGCCCAAAGGCATGCCTTTGGGCTACGGGTGGCGTTGGGTTGTGTGGTTAGAAGATCCGGTCCCTGAGCCTGTCGAAGGGCGGTTCTCAAAGAAGTGGTGTAACGGTTCGTCATGAGGAGATCGGCGCTGAAAGCCTAAAGATATATCTTTAGGGTTTCGGGGATCGGATGTCGGGTGTCGGGGTTCCTGCTAATTCCGGCATCTCAACCGTAGTCGCGCGATTCATCGCGCGAGGGCAAGTGCGGAGGTACGAATGCGTTTTTTTCGTCACGGGTAAATACCCGCGACAGAGCGTGTGGAGATATCACAGGCGAGGTATGAAATGCCTCGCCTTAGGCTTCGGGCCCTTCGACAGGCTCAGGGACCGAAACTTTTGAAGGTGCTCGGAACTATGACCGTATTCGCGCGATTCATCGCGCGAGCGCGTTCCCTGTAGGAATACGTATTTATTGTCACGGGTAAATCCCGATTAAAATCGGGACCGCGACAGTTCATTGTAGTTGTCTTTGCATTTCGTAGCTACGCGATTAATCGCGTAGCTACGTCGAGTGGCTCCACTTCAACCGAAGAAATACCGCCGAACCAAGCGACGTAAATCCATCCTGGACGCCGAATATGCCTTGTCCAACAAGACTGAGATCCAGATCCTGGCGCAGACTGTAGCCGATGGATGGCATAGTGAACAAACCGCCGATGTCGGCAGCATAGATCACTGCGATGTCGGTGCTGAGCAATGGATGGAACTGATGTGATGTTTGCAGGAACAACGAGTATTTGTTGGGCATGAGCGATTTCACGTTGAGCTGCCCGCCTTGTGCTGCGGATAGTTGCATGAGTCTATTCAGGTCGGATGTACCTTCCGAATTGAACAGGAAGGACGTGTGCAGATATGTCCCTTTCTTGAAGGAATAGTCCCAGGAACAACTTGCCAGAAGCTGACTATTGATCGAGTCTACAGTTGATTCGAACCAGGTAGCCTCGCCTTTGAACCCGGAGGCTTTGATATTCCCGGCCCAGCCAACACCAAGCGCCACATCGTTGATGTATTTTCCGGCTATGAACTGGAAGTCGTAGTTCCATTTATTGAAACGGTACATCATCGCTGCGACGGTCTCCTCCCAGCTGTCGTTGTATTGGTATGCCAACTCAAGACCACTTCCGCTTTCAAAATATCGTTGAATACGAACCCCATCCATCCCGGGTCTTTCTTCGTAATCGAAGTCGGCAAAGTTGAGCACGTTGAAAAGGTCGTTCGGGTTCCAGACCAGGTTTTGTCCCCAGTTCACCCGCTGACGGCCAAATCGAATGTCCCACTCCTCCGAATGATAATGTGCCCACAGTCGATCTATCGTGGTGTGCGCCACCAGATTGCGGTCATCTATCCAACTCCAGCTCATGTCCACCGAACCGGGATCGGTCTCCAGAAGGTCGCCATAGGTGTTCGTTCGTGGATAGTATTTCAGAAATTCCCCATAGAATACTCTGTTTCGCAATTCGAGTGCATAGGTCCAGTGCTTTCGTCCGAACAGTCGGAAGTTCATCCGATTGTGAATGAGGTTTTGCTGAAGACTTTGGGTATTTCCAAGAGAATCATCGCCCAGGCTGAGAACTCGTAGATCTTTTACATAACCACGGTATTGGAAATTGTCTTTGAGCTTCCATTGTGCATTGGCTGCAACGGAGGAGAACAACAAGATGATCAATATGTGAATGCGAAGCTTCACGATCACTGTCGGATATCACTCACGATCTTTCCGTCTTCCAGGGTGATCACCCGTCGGGCACGATCGATCACGCGCTGGTCGTGCGTAGAGAAAATGAATGTCACTCCTTCCTCTTTATTGAGTTGAGCCATGAGGTCCAGCAAATTTGCTGCTGTATGTGAGTCAAGGTTTGCTGTAGGTTCATCAGCGAGTACGAAGTCGGGTTTGGATGCCAGGGCCCGTGCTACCGCAACACGCTGCTGCTGACCGCCACTGAGCTGGGTTGGTCTGGAATTCAGCTTATCGCCCAGACCGACTTCTTCCAGCAAAGCCAGAACGCGTTCTTCTCGTTCAGCTTTGGGAGTTTTTTGCATGAGCATAATGAACTCTGTATTCTCTTTCGCGGTCAAAACCGGGATCAGGTTATAGCTCTGAAAAACGAATCCGATATGCTTCAATCGGAAATCGATGAGTTGGTTTTCGGTGAGTTGGCTGATGTCCTGACCGTTCACGAGGATCTCTCCGTCGGTCGGACGATCCAGGCCACCGATCAGGTTGAGCAAGGTCGTTTTCCCTGAACCCGACGGTCCCACAATCGCCGTGAATTCATCGTCTTCGATCTGAAGGTCCACTCCGTCGACAGCATGAACTTCCACTGCTCCCTGATAATACTTCTTCAGGCCTTTGGTCTCGATCACATAATTACTCATAACTATATTTTTCTAACGGCCTCAGCCGGTTTTAACTTCAAAGCTTTCATGGCGGGATAGATCGCAGCGATGATGGTCATACTGACCACCATGATGGATACTCCCAAATAGGACCCCGCATCCAGATCGGGATAGATGATCGACGAGAATCCAAGGTCGGCGTATACATCAGTACCCAGATTTATACCGGCATGGTTGAAATATCGAATACTCAAATACGAAAGGATCAATCCGGCCGGACCTCCTATCAGTGCGAGCATAACTGTCTCGAACATGATCATAGCAAACACCCTAACCTTATTCATTCCAACGGCCATGAGCATACCCAGCTCACGGACTCGTTCAAGTACCGCCATCAGCATAGTATTTACAATACTGAACAGCAGTGCCAACATGATTATCCCCACAATATAGTAGGTATACGTATCGGTCATTTCGATGATCAGTCGCATTCCTGTCGCCAGATCGAGCCAGGGCAGCACTTCCAGGTCCGGATGTTTCGCAGCAAACTGACTTGCAATGGACTCAGCGCTATCATGGTTGTTCAACAAAGTAGCGATCTGGTGCGCTTCGTGAGTACCGACCAACCCTTCGAGATCTTCATGTCGGACATATACCCGTCCTTCATCAAAAGGTCCGTTGTTGGTATTGAATATCCCAACGACTCTAAAAGATGCCGCGGATATCTCTCGATTCACGTCCTGAACCGTTAGCACCACTTTCGAACGGATTCTGAGATTGTATTCTTCGGCTACCCGTTTGCTGAGGTAAATAGGGTTGCGCTTTATTCCTTCGAAGTACGCTCCAGTGTCAAGATATTGATCGATCTCGCTAACCACTGCTTCCTTCGCAGGGTCGATCCCAACTACCTGTACGCCGCCGTTCTTGGACGCTGAATTGATCATGGCATTTGCCAGAACGCGTTGCGACACTCCGATCACTCCATCCTTTTCGCGAATGTCTTCGGCGATCTGCTGTGAGTTCTCGATGACCATTTTTACATCCATCTCATCGCGATATTCCGCGTGGTGGATCTGAAAATCGGACATTTCCAGACGAATGATGCTTTCTACTTTCTCCTGCATCATTCCCACTACAAAAGCCGAAGCAAATACACCGGCCCAGAGTCCGAGAGCGATGGCGATGATGATCACCATGCTCCGGATCCTATTCCTCCATATGTTCCGCCAGGCGACTTTGAGTATCATATCAACTGTTCATTGCGGTTATTGCCCTCATTCGGGTGATCTTGAAATATGGATATAATGCGATGACACATGCGACGATGGCCACGATGGTTCCCTGTTGTATGAAAATGGATGGATCAAGTGAAGTTCCGAGTACAGCCTCCATTCCATATTCCTCATAGATATCAGCCATTTCTTCGGAGAACTCGATCGGGTTCAAATTGAAGTAAAGGGTAACGGGGAAGGCTCCTATCATTCCGCACAAAGCGCCGAGCAAAGAGATGAATACAGTTTCGATCAATACCATGCTGGCAAGGAGTTTTCGCTTCATCCCTACAGCGATCAACACACCGAATTCATGCTTTCGCTCCTGCAACATCATCAGCACAGTGCTGAATATCCCGAATGAGATCACCAGATACAAAATGAACATGAATACCCAGCCTTCCACTTTGTCGGCTGCGATCATGTCCTTCAATTCCTTGTTGTGCTCTTCCCAATGCAACACTTCGTACTCTTCCGATAGTTTGTCCCTCAATTCCACGGAGACCTCTTTCGAGAGGTCCGGGTTCTTGAATTGGAGTATCAAGCTCGTGTACAGTTGAGGCATGTTATATAACCATTGAGCTTCTTTGAGTGGCAGGAATATGAGCTGCTTGGACAATTCGGGAGAACCGAATTTGACGATACCCGCGATCGGGTATTTGCCGGCTGCGCTGGCTGCGTGATAGCCTTGTCCGAGCAAAACCAATGTGTCGCCCGGTTTGACCTTCAGGTAATCGGCCAGTCCTTGTCCGACCAATACCGATTTATCATCCGGACCGAAGTACTCTCCGTCCACAACTCGTTCGGAAAGCTGATTGAACTCCTCCTCTATTTCAGGATCAGCTCCTACAACAAGAGAACCTTTGGTGAACTCATCGGAAACAGCCAGGGCAAAACTCTCGATCCTTGGCACCACCCCACTCACGCCTTTTGTGTTTTGGAGCATGTCCTTCACGGAATCGGGATACTCCATGGCATAGTCCAGGGATTTTTCCTCCCAGTAACCGTTGCCATTCACCTTGACGTAGCCCATGTAATCGCCAACCGCAGTGTCGATCATTGATTCATATACACCTTCTTTCAGGCTCATCATCATCGCAGAGAGAACCACGGCCAGAAAAATGGCAGCCAGTGTGATCACCGTTCTTCTTCGGTTCCTCCAGATGTTACGCCAGGCGAGTTTGACAAGCATTTAGGGTGGGCTAATAATTGGTTTTAGAGGCTTAGCGCAATGTCCGCATATTTCTTGTGGTAAAAAAATCATCAGCGATCGGCTCGTCGAATTTGAGCGAATTGTATTCCATGATGGTTTTGTTTCCTGGTTTTTCCTCGGGCACGATCTCGAATTTACTGGCCACTTTCTTTCCTCCCATGACTTTGATATTCTGCGCATTGAAAGTATTGATCAGGAAATCGTCCTCATCATAGAATTCCGTCTTCATTTGTATAAAATCCGTCACATCGATCCAGGTTACGATCTTTCCCCAAACAACAGCCGCCGACTCTTTTGGAACCGATTGCACTTGGTAGCACAATCGATCTGCGACTGTTTTCTTACCAAGAAGCGTATGTGTAAAATCTGTTTTGAGATCGGTTTGATTGACCAGGTCATCATTCGTCAAGTCTGTCCCCATCCAACTCTGACTCATCATACTTGGAGGCAACTTGATCACGCGCTCCACAGTTGGGACCCAGTTCCACACTTCCTTACCCACGCGGAGAAACACAGTTCCTTTGTCACGAGCAGGTGCAGTGACCAGGGAAATAGACTTGTCGTCGCCTTTGGTCCAGGTTTTCAAACTCATTTCCCGTTTCCACTTTGGTCGTTGGATCGTGATCGTCATTTCGGCGATCGAGGTCTTTCCGGTCATCCGATCCTGGGCTTCTTTGATGATCTCATATGCAGATGGATCCAGATCCGCTTTGAATGATGACTGAAGCATCCCGAAAGTTCCGAGAACGGCTACCAATAAAATGGTTGTAACGCGAATTGATTTCATGATCGTTGTTTCAAAGTTTAATAAACTGCATGAATTATGCCGAATTACCGGACTATCTTTCAAAGTGAGAACTATCAGTTTTAGTGATCAATCCCTGGGCAGTACCCCAATGATCACCCCAAAGTTGCCCCCACCGTCGTATCTCTCTATACATGGAGCATACGCTTTGGAAATAGCTCCATCCAGGTACAGTGCATCTTTACAGCCGAAGAATTCTTTAAAAAGAGAAGCAAAGTCATAAAAATTGCACGGAGCACGAGAAATGGCAAAAACAGCCAATTCATCATTGACCAAGCCCACACCACTTCTGATGTATCTGTTCTTGGATCCTTGCCGAAATGCGGGATGGATCTTTCCGTCGACGAGTAACATCGGACCGCTTTGTGTTGCATAGACTTGATCCCTCAACTGGAAGTCATTCGTGGTTGAAATCCCAAAGGTCTTCTTGCCAATGCTGAACACTCCATTGGGCGCCATGTAGAAATTGCCGTAGCCCTTTTGAGCAGTATCGAGTGATTTCAGAACGTGTCCATTTTCTATGTATAGTCCTTGAGGACTTTGGTCGGTCAGGTACATCCCGCCATTGGTTGCGAAAATGAGTTTCTTACCCTCCTTGCTGAGTTGTGCTTTCAGGTTCCCCAGGCTTCCGTAGATGTCGCCGTCGGAGTCTTTCCAGAACATCCTGACGCTGTAGTCATTCAGGTCAAATGCGACCATGTCGAATTCCTGACCACGAAATTCCAAACGTGCGCACGCAGGTCGGTCTTCTTGTTCAGAATGGGCAATGCTGAATCCTCCGAAGAAGAAAATGAGCAGACAGAACTGAATCAGCTTTTTCATTCAGGGAGTTGTTCGGTAAGGTTCTCCTTGTATATCTCCAGAGCCTTTGGCATCAAGGTCTGCAGATCACTCGCACGTTTTTCAGGGTTGGGATGTGTACTGAGGAATACAGGAGGTCGGGTTCCTCCAAGTTTATTCATACGATCCCAAAATTTCGGGGCTTCCTGAGGATCGTACCCGGCCATGGCCATGAACATCAGGCCCATTTCATCGGCTTCGCTTTCGTGCAAACGGCTGAAAGGAAGCATCAAACCTACTTGTGTTCCAACTCCGTATGCCGTTTGAAAGATCGCTTGCGTTTGCTGAGGTTGATCGGCTATTGCTACTGCCAAAGCGATTCCACCTAGTTGCGAAGCCAGTCCCTGACTCATACGTTCATTGCCGTGGCGTGCGATCGCATGGGCGACTTCATGTCCCATTACCACGGCAACACCTGTCTCATTTTGACAAAGCGGCATGATCCCTTGATAGAAAACGACCTTCCCCCCGGGCATACACCAGGCGTTGGCGACATTCTCATTGACCAGATTGAACTCCCATTTATAGTTCTCAATATCTTTCTGATGCCGAGTACCTCTCAAATATCCTTCTACCGCCTGAGAGATCCTTGTACCTGCATTGAGTACCATTTGGTGGTCGTTTCCCGAACGAACAACGGCTGAACTATCAAGAAAACTGGAATTTTGAGTGAGACTCATGGCCACCAATTCGCTTTCGGGAAGAAGCTTCAACTGCTTTCTACCTGTCATAGGTACCCTTGCACAGGCCACAACCAATAATCCAAGAGTGATAAGTACAGTTAGTTTGTTCTTCATATGATCGGTTTATAAAGGATTAACGATGTGCTTATCCCATTTCATACAAATCTAGTGCCTGTGCGGGTCAAATGCCCTTAAATCCACGTGGTCTTTCCATCAAATTCGTATCTTCGGCCGCTGAAATTTTCAAGACAATGACCACACAAGAATATATTGAACAGAACAAAGATCGATTCCTCGAAGAATTGTTCGATCTCCTCCGCATTCCATCCATCAGCGCAGACTCCGCATTCAAGGGTGATGTAGCACGAGCAGCTGATTACGTGGCGGAAAAGATGCGCGAAGCCGGGGCCGACAATGTTTCAGTGGAACCTACTGCCGGACACCCTATCGTATACGGTGAGAAGATCATCGATCCGTCGCTTCAGACTGTTCTCGTTTATGGTCATTACGATGTGCAACCAAGTTCACCGGATCATTTGTGGGAGACTCCACCATTTGAACCAACGGTCCGCGATGGCAAGATCTACGCGCGTGGAGCTTGTGATGACAAAGGCCAATTCTTCATGCACCTTAAAGCATTTGAGAGCATGATGAAAACAAGCGGTGTGCCTTGCAACGTCAAGTTCATGATCGAAGGTGAAGAGGAAGTAGGAAGTGCGAACCTCGGTGACTACTGCAAAGCGAACAAAGAGAAACTCAAGTGCGATGTGATCCTGATCTCGGATACAGCAATGATCTCGAACGATCAACCTAGCCTTGACATCGGGTTGCGTGGGATGAGCTATGTGGAAGTGGAATTGACCGGTCCGAATATCGATCTGCACTCAGGTGTTTACGGTGGTGCGGTCGGAAACCCCGCAAACATCCTTGCCACTATGATCGCTTCACTTCATGACGAGAATCGTCACATCACTATTCCGGGCTTTTACGATGATGTGGTCGACTTGAGCGATGCGGAACGAGCTGAGATGGCCAAAGCTCCATTCGACCTCGGCGAATACAAGAAGAACTTAGACATAGAAGAGACCTACGGTGAGAAGGGATATTCTGTGATCGAACAAACTGGGATCCGTCCAACTTTGGATGTGAACGGAATCTGGAGTGGTTATATCGGGGAGGGTGCAAAAACGGTTCTTCCGTCGAAAGCCTCAGCGAAGATCAGTATGCGTTTGGTGCCTAATCAGGATTCAGATACGATCACACGCTTGTTCACGGAACATTTCGAGCGCATTGCTCCAGCTTCTGTCAAAGTGAAAGTGACTCCACATCATGGTGGAAACCCATACATGACCCCGATGGATCATCCGGCGTACAAAGCAGCTGCAGCAGCGCTGGAAGAGTCATTTGGCGTTGCTCCTGTACCAACCAGAAGCGGAGGAAGTATCCCGATCGTGGCACTATTTGAAGACGTGCTTGATACTAAAACCATCCTTATGGGTTTCGGTCTGGATACCGACGCCATTCACTCTCCAAACGAGAAGTACGGTTTGTTCAATTTCTACAAAGGGATCGAGACCATCCCGCTGTTTTATAAGCACTATACTTCGTAATTGGCAATTTGGTAACTTTGTGTTGCCGCATTGAATGGAAACCATCCTGTTCATCATTTTCGTGACCCTCTTGTTCTCCGCCTTCTTTTCCGGATTGGAGATCGCTTTTCTTTCGGCCAATAAGCTTCGAATAGAACTCAAAAGCAATCAGGGTGTGCGTTGGGCTCGCATGTGCTCAGAGTATCTCAAGGCTCCTTCACGATTCATCAGCACCATTCTCGTTGGGAACAATATTTCCATAGTGATCTATGGTATTTTCATCGAAGAGCTGCTGAGGAATTACTTGTTGTCCAGTCTGATGACGAACATGGGCAAAGTAGGTTCCCTTCTTCTGGCCACGTTCATCTCCACCATCATCGTATTGATATTTGCGGAGTTTCTGCCAAAGGCATTATTTAGGATCAACCCGAGTGGAATTCTCCGAATACTGATCTATCCATTCAAGTTCTTCGCAACCATCCTCTTTCCGATCGTTCGCTTTGTGCTCTGGTTGGCTAAGCTCATCCTCAACACCTTGCTAAAAAAAGAATTCACGGAAGAAAGTCCGGCTTTTTCGAGGGTAGACCTCGACCACTATATCACAGAAAGTCAGATCCACAAAACGGAAGAAGAACGAGATGTCGACACGGACATCATCAAGAATGCTCTGGACTTTGGGAATGTTCAGATCCGGGATTGTATGGTTCCACGCACATCCATCATTGCGATGGATCTGGATTCGACCATTGAGGAACTTGAGCAGATATTCATTGAGTCGGGACATTCCAAGATCCTCATTTACCGGGAAAATATCGATGACATCATTGGATATGTACATCATATAGACTTGTTCAGAAAACCAAAGGATATCCGTTCGATACTGATCCCGATCCTGATCACGAACGAAGCCAAACTCGCACACGACCAGCTGAATGACTTTACCCGAAACAGGAAGAGTATTGCGCTAGTCGTAGATGAATTCGGAGGAACTGCAGGAGTGGTCACAGCCGAAGATATCATCGAAGAGATCTTTGGTGAGATCGAAGATGAACATGACGATAGCGATGGCATAATCGATATCAAGCTCAATGATTTTGAGTACGAACTCAGTGCTTCTCTGGAAGTTGATTATTTGAACGAGCAGTACGACTTGCACATCCCCGATGGAGAATATGAAACGCTAGGTGGCTACATCATCAGTGTTTGTGAGAGCATTCCCGAGCAAGGAAGCAGCATCGAGACCGAGGACTTCATGTTCACTATTCTATCCTCCCTGAACAACCGCATTGAAACGGTTCACATGAAGGTCTTGCACGATTAGACCTCAGCGTACCTGCAGCGGCTCAGGGTCGCCGTTTACCAACCGATCGACAATATCAAAAAAGACCTCAGGCTTCTTTCTTCGCCAGTCAAAGGTCTTTTCGTCATCCTCATCGAGTATCACGCTGTCCTGAATACCGTAGTGCTTCATCTCGTCTATCACATGCGGAAGAAAATGTAGAAAAATCGCCCAACCATCTTCGAGATCTTCGTACAACTCCTGATAGTAAGCATCATCGCTACCATGGAAGTTGAGTACGTTCTCTCCAATGAGGATGAATTTGTTCACGCCCATATCGATGAAGTCATCCAGGATATCCCGCTTGAGGAACATGATGTCGTTGTTGATCGCGTCGTTCCACTCTCCTATGAACTCAATGATCGCATAGCCTTCATCGTACTCGACAAAGAGTATCTTCATGAGCAGAGTATCGCTTCCGAACTTGTCCCACTGTGGATGAAGTAAGAAGTTGTATACCTTGTTGGTATATTCAAACTCGCTGTACTCCTTCTCGAAGTACACCGAATTCGGATCGTCTTCAACACGGTAGTAATCCCTCCAACCGAAATGTGGTTCAATCTGATGCATGCGAATGCTTAATTGATATTGGTATCATTGATAACGTACAAAGGTCTGTTTCGTACATTATCACTGATGCGGCTTATGTATTCTCCAATGATTCCGATGCCAAGTAGTTGTATTCCTCCGATGAATACGATGGTGATCATTTGGGAAGCCCAACCGGCTACATAGTCGTCGGTGAACAAGCGCGCATAGAGCGTATACAGGATCAGGAAGAATCCTACTATGGAGAAAAGAAACCCACTGATGGTCGCCAGGCGAAGCGGGAAATTGGAAAAAGACGTGATCCCGTCGATCGCCAGTCGGAGCATTTTCTTGAGAGAATATCCTGTCTTTCCTGCAAGCCGCGCTTCGCGCTCAAACTCCACACTAGCTTGTCGGAAACCGATCCAGGAGATCTGTCCGCGAAGGAACTTTTGCCGTTCCGGCATCCGGCGCAATACTTCCACGACCTTCTTATCGATGATACGGAAATCGCCCGTATCCAGGGGAATATCAATATGCGTAAGTCTTCCCAGGATGCGATAGAACCATTTAGCGGTTAGCTTTTTCAAAAATCCATCACCCTGGCGTGATCTGCGTTTTGCGTAGACCACTTCGAATCCTTCCAGACTTTTCAGGTAGAGCTTTTCAATGATCTCCGGTGGATCTTGTCCATCCGCGTCCATAATCACGACCTTATCGCCTTTGGCAAAATCCAGTCCGGCACAAACTGCTATCTGATGTCCGAAATTCCGACTCAGATCAATGAAGCGCACATTACGGTCGTGTTCTGCGATCCTGCGAATAGCACCCATGGATGCATCCCTGCTGCCGTCGTTCACGAAGATCACTTCGTAACCCACGTTCAGTTTCTGGATCACAGATTTGACACGCTCGAAAACGACTTCGAGGTTGTCTCCTTCATTGTATACCGGAATCACCAGTGAAAGCATGCGGCAAATCTAAAGCGAAATCTGTGCTTGTACGTCAATCAATCAATAATCAAAACGCCCGGGATCAATATTCATGCGGAATCCGACATAAAAAAGATTCAGATCCGATGATTTCAGTGGAGCTTCAACATCCCTGATTCGTTGCACATATCTGAGGTCGACAAAACCATTGTGAAACAATTGAAAACTGAGTTGTGCATCGATGATGTCCAGCGCTTCCCGCACCCCATCGCCAATGGCAATACCTGTATCTTTTGGTCTCGACTGTGCACTGTATGGGGTATTAACCTGTCCGCCAAATGTAGTGCTCGCCGTGGAAGACGAATCCAGACCTCGAGTTGCGTGGATATAACTCAGTCTGAAATTCAGATTCGGAAGGATCTGGTATCGACCAATGGCCACGAATTCCTTGAAATTGGCACCCAGTGGATGAGCAATGGGTTGGTTGTAGTGCGTTGCAGAATGATCCGTGCTTGAATAACCATAAGTGTATGGTCGGACTATGTTCATCTCCGTTTGCAAGTCCAGATTGCTCACGTTCAGGAGGTCAATGAAACGGATTCCGAGTTGGGTCGCCCATTTATTTCCCCACCATCCGGTGGAGCCAAACATTTCCTTGGCCGTGAATTCGTCAAGAACCACCTGTCCGTAAAAGGAATATCCACGAAGAAAATTCCATTTCCAATCCAAACCGAGCATGGCGTTGTCGCGACTGTTCAGGCCGTGTTCCACCGCACGGTAGAATATGATCGGATTCAGGTAATTGATCTCATATCCGGAGCTCCTTCCGGTGCTGTCCTGATTGCTAAAGATGATGTTCTCGAACACACCGACATTCAATTTCCCCTGAAGCAAATTCAAGCCCAGATAATGAAATGCTGAGAATTTCTTTCGAATGCCATCACCAGTTCCACTGATGAATTGCAGATCATCCAATTGGGAAAACACATTCGTGTAGTGCACGCGACCGAAGTTGGTATGAAGGCGTAGAAACAGGTTCTCCTTCATGTGGTCTCCCCAGATGAGTGATCGATATCCGTTGCCGAAGAATAGCTTATCATGTCCAAATTGGATACGGATCTGCTCGATCGGGCTGAAATTGATATAGCCTCGTGCGTTGAAGAAGTCATATGCGCTGTCGCCAAAAGCCTTATAGAATCCGTAACCCGGAATGGCGATCTCATTGCTGATCAGCTCTCTTTGCGGACGTGGCAAGAGCATTTGATTCTCGGTGAGATAGGTATAAAACCCGACCTTCCCTGCGATCTGACCTCTAAGCTGAAAGCCCCGAGTATTTTGGTAGAACGCGACATTGTCAGATCCGGAAGCAGAACCTGCTCCAAAACTCATGACGGGATTAAGGACAATATCAAACGTACTATCGTGGCCATGCCAAAAGGCATTTTCCCTTCGGTAAAAGGTATTCCAGATCCCCTTCTGATCGAACAACGTAGGATCCGAGAAGAATTCTCCATTGTCTCTTAGCAGAAAGCGAAGATTGTATCGATCTCTGTCATTGAGCTCTTCATTCTCACTGACCGTCTCAATCCAGGGCGTGATGACATCCCGTGCATACGGACGGATGCCGCTGTAATAATTAAGCGGGATCGATGAACGAATGCTATAGCGATCAATGAGCTGATATGTGTTATCGCTGAACGGGATCATACCACCTTGTGCGTGCACCTCGATAATGCTCCCTAAGATCGGGAACATGGTCATAATGAGACTATAACACAGGCGATTCATGTCAGCGAAGATACACTTCACAAGGGTGTGATCTCAAACCCCACCTTTCCTGTTGCAGGTATTTCCTCGGATCTGACCTCAGTAACCTTTGCCATAGGAGGTCCTTTTTTCAGCCAGGTCAGAAGCTGCCCAAGTCTTGCCTCATCTGATTCAGCCTCGAGGTAAACGCTGCCGTCAGACTCATTTCGGACAAAACCGGAGATGGAATGCTCTTGACAGTATCGTTGGGTCGATGCACGGTAATACACCCCCTGAACTCTGCCGTAGACATTGATCTTCAATCTTTTCATATTTTCATGTTTACAGCACCTCTTTCAGTACTACATGTGACTTGATCTTACGTCCGTGAAATGCATGATAGTCAAAATAGCGGATCAATTCCTCCAGGAGGGCCGTCCGTTGCTCTCTGGTTGGATTCACGTGGTGCCAATCCGACGCTTTGAGGAATTCGTAGCAAAGTGCGCTACTCTCCTGGTTGAAGGTTGGCCCATGACAATGTTCCAAAGCTGAAAAGCGCCCGTCATCGATCTGTAGGAGGAATCCGTCTTCAAAGTTTGAATCCGGATAACATCCGAGGTACCTGCTCAAACGGAGTAAGAATGCAATCGGGTAGTTGGCAAGTTTAGCGTGCTCCAGATCGAGCACTTGTACGTAGTGGAACAGGAATTCGAACAGATCGCTATTCGGTTCCTCACCGTGAATACAGGCATTCAGAATTTCAGTGGTGAACATCGCGATGCTATTCTTCACCACGTCAAAGTGCACCTCGTTCAGAATAGGAGTGCATTTCAGTTCGCGGATCCGATGTAGTTCCTGGTTTTCTTTGTGGTACACGACCATTTCGACCAGATTCAACGGCATTAGATGAGAAGGCCTGATGGCACCTTTCTGATTGCGAACTCCGTTGACCAAATAGGATTGCATCCCGAACACCTCGGTGTAAATGTGAACGATCACGCTGTTGTCGCGATAATTCACCGATCTGAGAACGATACCTCTGGTCTTTTCGATCATGAAGAACAAAAGTATTCACCGGACATATTCAAAAAACTAAATGAAGTGAAATTTAGAAAGAAGATCACCAATACGAAGATCAGTTCACAATGAGAAGCTTGCCGACCTGGGCATCTTCATCTTCTTCATTGGCGGTGAAGATCAGGTAGATCCCTGTAGCAGGTCTGCGCCCATTAAAGCTCTTTCCATCCCATACAGCAGTTCCACCGTTGGCGATCATTTCATAAACGACGCGTCCTGCAACGTCTGTTATCTTAACAGTGGCATTTTGAGGTAAGCCCTGAATCGTGATCGGACCCGTGTATTTCGGTCGTACTGGATTCGGGAAAATGACCACATCACCGTGTACATCACTTCCTGCTGTGGCGTCATCGCGATAGGAGATGATCCCTTTATCGGTTCCGAAATAAACTTCTCCATTGACATCGTCGATACCCAGACATACCACCGTGTTACTCAGCAACGGAGAATTATCTGCGGTGAAATGTCGAACCACGGAAGATCCGTCTTCAGCGACCAGCCAGGCTCCTGTATTGGTAGCTATCCACTTTCTATTGGCGCCATCTACGGCAATATCATTGATCACCTCATTTCCGAGAAGCAACCCTACGTCTCTCCCATCATCGATGATGATCTGTTGCGCGTCAGCTATGTCTCCACCCTCGAAAACCGCTCCCGGGTTGAAGAAGATCGCCAAGCCATCTTCCGTTCCGACCCAGATCTCTCCATCCTGATCTACAGCCAGTGCTCTGACTGAATTAGAGGGCAGGTCTCCGCTCCGGGCGTTGTTGTCGAGCAGCCTGATCTGTGCATCAGTGCTCCCTAATCCATTCTCTTCCTTGAATACACAAATTCCTACGTTGGACTCGTTCACCGCAGCGATCCACTTCTGTCCAAACTGATCCACGACCAATTCGCCTACTCCGTTAACGGGAATATCAAATTCGTACCACTCATTTGCCGGTGTGCGCACCTTGAGCGCTTTTTGCGACTCGTAATTGCTCATCCACAAATTGCTCTGATCGTCGAGTGCCAATCCTGTTACGCCCACGAAGGTGTTGTCCCTACTAAGAATGGTATTGGCATCATTGTAGACATCGACCAGGGCTCCATTCTTCATATGAAGTACCCCTTCCCCCATCGTGCCCAGAAATACATCGTTATTCGGAGTGATGGCAACTGCTACGAAGTCGTACATTTTATCGACCTTATCGTTGCTGAGCCTGTTGGTCCAAGTCTGACCATCGTACCAATAGTACCCCAGGTTATTGAAGGTCGGTTGCCAGGATCCGGTCGGTGTACCACCCGCGACCCAGATCTGCACCCCGTTGGAAGCCATGGCAAAGGATGTAGGTCCAAAAGGTCCATTTGGGGTTAGGAAGCTATAGTTGTTGGACTCGTCAATTCGCATGAGACCCGTGAATCGTCCACCTGTCCAGACTGAACCTCCATCATCGATCAAAGCGAAGTTGATGATGTTCTCGGGAATGACACGTCGGCTGAGATCTGACTTCACCACGGTGATCTTCCCGTATTGTGCGATCACGAGCTTATCGTGGTTCACATCCAAACTCACGGTCACCTCTTTACCCGGACCATCGAAATAGCGCCATTGTGTTCCGTCGTATACTTCCAGCACACTGTCGATCACGGCGTAAAGCTCATTCTGAAATACTCGTAAGTGATCGGAATACGTCGACGTTCGTACAAAAGACCACTTGCTGAAATCCTGCCATGTCTGCTGGTCATCCATGTGTGCGCGCATCAAACCAAAATCGGTTGCGGCGTAGATATGATCTCCATGAAATGCCACGGAGCGAATGTTTATACGGGTGGCTCCCGGTCCAATATTCAAGTAGTTGTCGCGGATCTCATTGCGCTCCAGATCAATCACTACAATGCCAAAACTACAGGACAAGTAGGCAAGGCTCCCTTCGAAATGGATGTCGTTGATCTTCTTGATCCCGAGAATGGATTCGCGCTTGATGGCCGAAATATTGACGATCACACCATCGCTTTTCAGGATGTCGATGTTCGTGCTTTCATAGGCTACGAACAGAAGGTCGAGATCCTTGTGATAAGCTACTTTACTGACTTCCACATCCGAGAAGCCGTTGACCTTAGAGAAGATCTCGATCTCACCGGAGGTCTTGTGGAAGGAATAAAAACCCCGCTCTGCTCCGATGTATAATCGCTCCGGACTTTCTGTAATCGAGAATACAGCGTTATACGGTAGATGTATGCGCCAACCGAACATTGGGATGTTCTCTCTCTGTGCCAACATGACCAGAGGAAGGATCAGAAGCATGAATGAAACGAAGAGCTTGCGCATGATGTGCAAATCTAACGCATAAGGGTTGTGCGAATTGTTTTGAAGAGGTAAAATGAGCCGATCAATTCTGAACCACAAAGACACAAAGTGTACAAAGACCGACCAACCACCGGGCGTAGTCTTTAACAAGCGTTCACCCACCTTTGGTGGGAAAGAATTGAGCGCAGACTGCGCCCTTTTTATGAAGACTGGTCCGTAGTCCCCATTCGCTGCGCTCCCGCCAGAGGGGGGTAAACATATTCAAGAATACGGACAGTGTAGGGTGTGAGGAACAGTGCGGGTGAACAGTGAAAGTAACAAGGTTTAAGACCTACTCCCTATCTCCTTTCTCCTATTTCCTTTTTACTCTCAACTCAAACCTCGGTGGAATCTTTGGACGATATCCGGATCGGGAAAATGTTCGATCGCATGCTCACCGTCGTCGTAGGGTATGGTTTTCAAAACATAGCGGATCGCTGCAAGTCGCGCTTTTTTCTTGCTGTCGGCCTGCACAATGATCCAAGGACAATAGCTCGTATGTGTTCGGATGAACATCTGCTCCTTGAAGTGGGTGTACTTATCCCACAGCTCTTGCGCTTTCTCGTCTACGGGGCTCACTTTCCATTGTTTCAATGGATCTGATTTACGCTTTTCGAATCGCTTCTGCTGCTCCTCTTTGCTGATGGAGAACCAGAATTTAATCAGGATGATCCCGCTCTCGAAGAGCATGTGTTCAAACTCAGGCACCTGCCTCATGAAGCGCTCATATTGGTTGTCGTCACAGAAGCCCATGACAGGCTCCACTACGGCGCGGTTGTACCAGGAACGGTCGAAAAATACGATCTCCCCTTCGTTGGGAAGCTGATTGATATATCGCTGCAAGTACCACTGACCCCGCTCAACGTCTGTAGGTTTAGGAAGGGCAACCAAACGCATATGTCGTGGGTTGAGATGCTCCGTGAACCGATGTATGGTCCCTCCTTTTCCGGCCGCATCCCGACCTTCAAAGATGATCGCGACCCGTTTATTTTGCTCTCTGACCCAGTTTTGCAATTTGATCAACTCCACCTGCAGTTCACGGAGATCGAGTTCATATCGCAAGGTGCGATAGATCTTGGTGGCCTTTGGGGTTTCCTGCTCTAGAAGTTTAAGTAACTCACTCTTGGATTGAAGTTTGGCAACATCCGATAAGCGTAAATATGCGTGCTTGTCGTCCGTGCCTTTTGATTCATTCTTAGACATATGTTCCAAAAATATTCATTCTTGCTTCACCGTGAATGTTGAATTAATATGTTCTTTGTCAGAACACCGACTGAGATGACACCGAAGCGACTAACAGAATTCAAGAGCAAACTCGTTATCTGCAATCCTGTTGCAGGGGGAGGAAATTCAAAACGAGCTTACGATCGTTTCATGAGCCACCATCATCTTCGAGCAGACTCATTCAAGACCTATTTTACAAAGGGTCCGAATGATCGGCAAAACATCATGGCAGCTGTAGATTCTTTTCAACCGGAACTGTTGATCATCATTGGCGGTGATGGCACCGTACATCAGGTATTAAACTCGATCCGCAGCGTGGACATCCCGGTGATGTTGTTGCCGGCAGGTAGTGGGAACGATCTTCATTTTCTATGTAGTGACCGCGATCTCAGCCAGACCATCGAAGCACATGAATACACGCGTGTAGAAAGCGACATCTGGGATTGCAATGGTCACCTTTTTCACAATGGAGTTGGCATAGGCTTCGATGGCAGTATTGCGGGCTGGACCCAAGGTGCTGAACTCACATGGCTCAATCCGCAGTGGAAATACTGGATCGCCATTTTGCGAAACCTGCTGTTTTACAAAAGCAAAAGGTGTGAGGTAAAATCAGAGCAGGTTCAATACGAGGGCTCCTCATTCATGATCTCCATAGCCAACGGAACGCGTTACGGTGGTGGCTTTGAGGTGGCACCGGGAGCTCAGCGCGACGATGAATTACTCGATGTGGTTCTGATCGGGCACGTACCCGTTTGGAAGCGATTCTTTTACATTCCGAAAGTTCAAAAGGGTCGACACCTTAGCAGCGGATTCGTTCAGCATTTCCGCACAAATGAGTTGGATGTCACGTATAAAAAGAAAGTGTTCGCCCATCTTGACGGTGAAGTCATAGAAGCCGAACACTTTCGATGTGAATATTTCGGTAAACTGAGCGTTTACGTCTGAAGGCAATTATCTCACTTTCAGCAAAGCCTTCGTCTGTTGGAAATTGCCGCGTTGGTACATGCAGTAATAAGTTCCTGCGGTGAGATCCGATGCATCCAGTCGGACTGTGTGTTCCCCTGAAGGATAAACCCCATCAGCAAGCGTACGGATATATCGACCTTGAACATCCAGCAACTCCACGATCACATGATCCCCTTCTGAAGCGAATTTGATCGTAGTGGAATGTGTGAATGGGTTCGGATAGTTCATAACCCATGCGTTTCCGCTTCTGCGTTGTCTTTCGCGTTGTGCAGATGTTACACTACATGCATCGTTCAAGATGGACAAGCGATCGAAATCATCGAGCATCACAGTCTGAACATCGTTCTTAGGTAAACAGAACCAATCCTCGAGGATAGTGCTGTATACCTGACGGAAGTCGTACTGCATTTCAAGGTTATCCCCTACTGTGACATCGCTTCCGATCTGCGGATTGGAACCTGTGATACCACCTTTGGCATGCTTGCCAAAGACAAACATCGGAGCAGCAGTACCGTGGTCAGTTCCGTACGAGAAGTTTGCCGAGATTCTTCGCCCGAATTCGGAGAAGGTCATTCCCAGAACGCGATCATCTAGACCAAGCAACTCGAGGTCGTCCTGGAATGCAGTGATCGCCTCGCTCACTTGACCCAGCAGATTTGCATGTGATCCGGTCTCATTACCTCCTGTAGTATCAACCTGAGAAGCGTGCGTGTCAAATCCTCCAAGCGAAACCACGTAAACGCGTGTTTTCAAACCACCGGAGATAAGTTGCGCTACGATCTTGAGTTGGTCGGCCAGACGATTCTGATTGGCATCGGGGTATTTGTCCGACTTATTCGATCCTTTCTCCGCCGCAGCTTTTACGGCTTGTCCGTATTCATTGGACTGATGTGCTACGCGTCGGATATATTCCAATTCGTATCCCGCCTTGGTATTCGGTGCATCCGGATATTCTCCGGAGAGGAGTTGGTAATAGGTTGTCGGGTCGCTGATCGCCATACCCATATTCGCTGAGATCCCCTGACAAACAGGAGCTACGACGGAGCCTACTTGAAGGGCCAATGGATCAGGCATGGCTGCGTTCGGAAATCCATCCGGGAAGTTTGGCCATTCTTGCGAAAGGTAACGACCAACCCAACCGCTCGTGAGTGTTTCGTCGCTATCAGACCCGGTCATCCAGATATCGGTCGATCGGAAATGCGAGAAGTTCGGGTCAGGATATCCTACCCCCTGAATGATGCCCAGCTTCTCCTCATTGAACAGGTCTCGCATACCACTCATGGCGGGATGCAATCCCGTTCCCTGCACATCGTCGAGGATGAGCACCTTTGTCTGCGGGATCATCACCTGCGACCGAACTTTGGAAAGGTTGCTGTATTGATCTACAGGGATCACTGTATTGAGTCCGTCATTCCCTCCGTTGAGTTGAATGAGAACCAGAACGTGATCGGTATCCACAAATGCACCCTGAAGGGCATTCATGATGGAAGGATTGCCAAGCGTCTTGATCGGCATTCCATTCAGCGCGATAGGGAGCATTGCAAATGGAGCACTGCTTCGTATGAAATCTCTTCTTTTCATGTTCTATTCTTTTGGAGGATTAGGATAACTGGAACTCTGCGAGGTTCATCAAATACTTGAGCAACTGTCGCAGACGAATGAGCAGGATATTTCTCTTGATCGTGTCGTCGGGATCATTCTTGTGATCGTTCCAGGCGTCCGTCCAATAGCTATCGTTGGTCTGCCCGGCAAGCAAGATGCTCTTCATGTATTCCTTCTGGTCGGGATGGGCATCCAGCGTGTGCAGGTATGCGACCATATCGTCAATGAGCGCATTGGGATCTTCCGGTTTGGAAAAAGTCCCTGCGAAAGCGATCGGATCTATCTGCATACTATGTCCTCCTCGCGAAACTCCGGCTGCAATAAGGACATCTGTGATCTGATTTCTCTTCGGTAAAGTATCCGTATTGATCCAAATTTCGTGGAACTGCGGCACCTGATAATAAGCAGGCCATCCGGCAACACTCGGCGGATCACCAAGATCTTGTTGTTGTATGAAGGCCACTTGCCAAAGGATGTTCCAGAAGTAATATTGGTTCGCTACATCTGAACTATCGGGCAGATCCAGGTCGTATTGGCGTGCGAGACCCACCGAATAATCGAGCGGGCTCTTGATCAAACAACCGTAGTTGATGGAATCGAAGAAATGCTCGCTGGTAAAGAACGCCTTGAGCAATGGTTTGACCTCATAGTTATTGTCGATGAAAGTCTGCGCCAATGGTTTAATAACATTCTCCTCAGCCGCTTCATCGATGTCGTAATACACAAACCAACGATAGAGCTTTCGTACGATGTGTCGAGCCACCTCATCCACATCGAAGATCATGTCAAGCAACGCATCGAGTTCTTTATCGCCCGCATCCGTGCCGGATTGCCCGGTGATGGTAGTGTTATTAAAAAAGGCCGAAAAGGTCTTGTCATTCGTATCGTGTTGTCGCGCATCGAAATAGGTCACATTTGTAGCGCGATTGATCCTCCATCCGGTCAATACCCTTGCAGCTGCCCTCACATCATCCTCGGTGTATTGGCTGTCGGGTCCTTTCCCCAGCGTAAAGAGCTCCTGCAGCTCCCGGGCATAATTCTCATCCGGAGCCTGAGCGGTATTCTTGTTGCCGTTCAGATAGATCAGCATAGCCGGATCGATCGTGACCGCCCTGACCAAAGATCTAAAATTACCCAGTGCGCCTGAACGCAGCATCTTGCTGTGATTGTACGCGTGGATCGGGTCGCGGTATACGTTCGTTTCCGTGGCAAAATGATTGTGCCAGAACAAAGTGAGCTTTTCCAGGATATTGCGATCCTGATCAACCATCAGACCCACCCACCAAGATTTCCACGAATTCCTTCGGGCTCCCGTAAGTGCCGGGTTAGACGGACCATTCACCCAGGTTTCCCCGAGCGGGATGTCCGGGTCGGTGACCCTGGGAGTATTGTAATTATTCACCGGTGGATCCGGAGGTGTTGACGTAACGGTCAACAACTCGTCCACGGCTTGGTCCATGGTCTTGGTAAGAAAGTAATCGATGTCCGACTTTTTAGCAGAGAACATCGTACGGCGTAGCAAATGCCTTACCTGAGCCTCTCCCCAGGTTCCGGTGTATTTGCTCGCTCCTGAAAGTGTTCGAGCCGTTTTAGTGGTTGCGGTTATCATAAGCCATGTTCGTTTGCGGTTTTGCGATGCTTTTTTGTTTTAGTCTCAGGAACATTTCAAGAGTTGCATCAGACAGTAAAAATACTGAAATGTTCAATTCCATGTATGCAAGCATTTCTACTACTGATGTAAAATTAAAAAGGGAGTTCCGACGGAACTCCCTTTAAATCGATCTGAAAAATTGGATCAGTACTTTTGTTGATCCTGAATATTATTTCCTTGGACCTATTGAACACGGAACGAAAGTCCACCGCTTACCAGTGGCCCTCCCAATGCAAAAGCTACGTTTAATCCAATATTGTCGTTGAAGTAGAATCTGGAACCCAAAGCAAGCTTCGCTGCGATCTTTCCGGTTGGAAGTTCCAATCCACCTAAAGCGTCTTCATCCGTAGATTCGAATGTGTAGTTGACATTTTTGAACCCGGCACCTATACCGAGATATAGATCTGCAACATCGCTATCGAGGAAGTGAAAATTAAATGTTGGAAGTATTCTCAATTTGTTGTGCTTCCATGTATCAATGTAATCATCTCCACCGAAGGTATAATCATAAACTCGCTTTCCGCTGGCGAAAGTGATCTCGAGTCCAATACCGAATTTATCGGCGATCATGTACTCTCCACGCGCTCCGATAGGAAGCATCCCGGTCACTTCTTCATTTCCTTCACCGGTAAGATCAACATCTCCACCAACAAAGGCTTTTGAGAAGTTCGGACCACCTGCAATGATGTCAAAAATGAAGTCGCCTTCTGAGTAAGTTTGAGCATTTGAAGTCAGACTGAATGTAAACAAACTGACTACTAACAAAAAGGGTTTAAAGTTTTTCATAATGGTTTTGTTTCCTCAATAATAGCGTTTTCAGAATAAAACCATCCTCCAGTCGTGAAACGATGCATTAATTACCTGTTAAGTCGGTGAGAAAGACGAATTCCCCGGAATGGAAAATTGCTTAGATCTTCTCGAAACTTATCGTCGGATACCCCTTATCACCACTGCTGTTGTAGAAGCCGGTGAACTTGAATTTATATATGAACCCTTCGGAGTCTCGCAACACATAGCTCTGGTCATCCAACACGACATAGGTCCCTTCACCAAATGAAAAATACTTCCAATCGTACCCGATCACATCGGCTGTGATTTCAAATGAAGACTCCTTGACCACATCGCCGGAGATCTCTTCATAGGTGAGATCATATTCTCTGTATGCCTCTGTTTCGAAAGGGTTGATCAACGTGCCAAGCACCAGGTACGGGAACTCTTCCTCCTCGAAGTAGAATACGTATTGTGTGAACCAAAGATCGTAGTCCTTCTTAGGTGGCTCAATACTGACTTTTTCATCGTTGAGTATGGAAAAATGAACGTGATTGTAAGTCTCGTCTATCGAGAGATTGGCCTGCTTCACCTCCGTTGAGCCTAGAGTCGCATAGTACAGTTTCCATCTGTCATCGATCTTTTCAACGCGCACCTTTACAAATCCTAAATGTTCAAAGTCGTTGTCCAAGCCAAGATCGACCAAATAAACGATCCCACTATCCCAATGCCTCATGGCTGTGCTGTCGGGCTGTCCATTGGACCAGTCCCATTTGAACAATGACCCCGCCGTGTCCAATAGCTGACCAACGTCCTTGGCATCGGTTTCTGCCGCTTTCATGTTCCGTCCGGAATTCAGGGTAACATATGGAGTCTCCGCAGAACAACTGAATGCCAGATCCCAGTCCAGTCTTGAATTGGCTTTGACGACCGTGTTGGCACCCAGATCGAGATACAACTGCTGCTCGTAATTCTCTCCGAGTTTCAAGAGGTTTTCCTGACTGTCTCCACGAGGGAAAGGTTCTACCGGCTCCTCTTCCATGAAACACGAACTGAACAACAAGATCATCGATATGAATGGGAGTGCCTGCTTCATTATTTTCCTTTTATCTTGTATTCCATGCGGACGAAATATCCGCGTCCGGTCCCTACAGGTAATGCCACATCAGAAGATCCATGGGCACCGCCCGATGCAGTGATGCTCTGAATATTTCCCACATTCAGGAGGTTTTTTACACCGACATTCATTTTCAAATGTCCTTTGAAGAAATATCGGCTCCACTGAATGTCAAGAAATGCATAATCCCGAGTTTCTCGCTCGGTAACTTCTGCACTTTCGGCATCGATGAGGTAGATGCGCTGCCTGCCATTGTACTTCATCGAAGCGCTCAATACATTTCCACGGAAATTCTGGATGATCCCAGCATTGAACTCCGTATACCCAAAGTAACCATTGCCCACTGTATTGATCCCGTTATTGATCGCTGTATACCCGAATCCGGTATTGATCCTCGTCTTCTCGTTGAGGAAATTTAAGTTCACCCGTCCACCGAAACTCTTGAATTCGTCTATGTTCACGTAGGTGTATAGGTCGCTCGTAATGTTGGCCAGATTGATCTTGTCGGTAATATGATTGTAGAATGCAGTAACCGACGGCTTCAGGAACGATTTCTCCTTCTTTTTGAGCTTTCTCAATCCGCTTACGGAGAACGTCAGGTTGTTGGACGTTTCAGCCTTCAACTCGGGGTTCCCTTGTAAGTTGTGATTCACATCCACGAAGAAGATATACAATTCCTTCAGGTCCGGAGCACGGAAACCCTGACTCCAACTTCCCCGAATCGTGTACTTGCCCATTTTGTATTTGGCAGCGACCATAGGAACGATCGGAGCTTTGTAACTGCTGTTCCAAGCTGCGCGGAATCCCGGTTTCACAGTAAGTTTGGTTGTGGCTTTGAATTCGGCAGAACCGAATAATGCGAGATCCGTGATCGATTTTTCCCCGCCTTCAATACGCAAACCACTGCCCCACTCCGTCCCGGCATCATACCCCAATTGATAATTCAAACGGGTATGTAGAGTACTGAACGAATACGTTGACCGCGAGCGCAATGAACGGAATATGGTGGTATCGTTGGCACCATCTCTGGTCACCGGTTCAGACTCCAGCTCTACCAGATCCTTGAAAAATGTATTGCGATCCCTGCGATAATGGTTGTACGCAATGAAGCCCTGAACGAATCGCTTCTTCGATACCTCTCCGGAGAACTGCAAATGCTGATCAAATCGTTGCGTTCGAAATTCTTCGTCGAAGGCCGTTTCCAAATAAGGCTTCAACGGACGACCGCGATTCAAAAGGAATTCGTTGAAATATTCACTCTTGTAAAACCACTTGAACTTCTTCCCCGTATAGGCCCAGGTCGCCCTGCCGAAGTACTGTTCTTTGGGTTTCCATAGATCCCAGCGCATGGTATCATTGGGCGTCCATCCTTCAAAGAAATTCCTTCCTCCGGACAGTCGGATATTGTTCTTTCCAAAGGACTTACCCATGCGAACGTTCACATTGTAGCGGCCAATGGATTCCCAATAGGCATCTACGCCACCCGGGTCCGTTCCCTTGCCTTTTTTGGTGATGATGTTGATCACACCGGCCAGAGCATTGGTCCCGTAGTTGGTACTCACCGGTCCTTCGATCACTTCGATGCGTTCCACATCGTTCATGTTGATCTGGGAGAGATCGATGTTTCCATCGAGCCGGCCGATCACCGGTACGCCGTCGATCAGGATCTTGACGTTCTGTCCGGAGATCCCCATCAGACTCATGGCACTCCCGGTGCTGTTGTCCTGTCGCACCTGAACGTTCATTCGGTGCATCACGGCCTCGCGCAGATTGAACGCGGAGCGCATATCGAGTGTCTTGGCATCGATGATCTCGATGCGTTCTACTGCACGTCGTGCGGATTGGCATTCGTATTGGGTGGTGACAACCACATCGTGCAGTACTTCATCTTCCTTTTTTAAACGGATGATCGTGGGCAATTCCGAGGGGTCGGATATACCCAGTTCAAAAGTCTGAAAGCCAACACTGCTGATCTCCATGCGGGTCATCCCCACTTGTTGTTTCTCACTTATTCGGACACGCCCGTTGTCGTCCGTCAACAGCATGACATCCGACGCGGACTTTCGTCTGAGGAGAACTTCTGCGTAGGCTACATCGGATCCGTCCTCCGCGGTTTCTACGCGAATAGTTAGACCCTGTGCCCAAATAGCAGAGACCGACAACAGAGAGATGAGCAGATAAGAAGTGAAGTACCGCACTTCGGTGATCTGATGTCTAGTTTTTAACGATCCGTTCGATGAACGTACCTGCATCTGTTCGCACAGCTACGAGATAGGTTCCTGCCCCGAATTCGCTGATATCGTATGATGAACCGGCATCATTCCAGCTCTTGAGCACGCGTCCTTGAACGTCAACGAGTTGAACTTGAGCTACGCCGTT
>VMDK01000001.1 GCA_008080835.1 Sphingobacteriia bacterium
TCTCTCGGCAATGCGTATGGTAGTTTGAATCAATATGAGGAGTCGGTAAAGGCTTTCAACAAGGCTATTAAGTTGAAACCCAACGACTACACGTACTACTTGAATCGTGGGGTGACTCATGGTCGGGTAGGAAATGATTCGCTGGCCTTGTCGGACTTTGAAAATGCACTTCGACTATCGCCATCCTGGGAAAAGGTCGGTATACTCAATTATATAGTCACTGCTGCTTTCCAATCACGGCAAAACCAAAAGGGTATTGATGCATTGATCGGACTCACGGCGCTACAACCGAACAACGTGAATCTATACCAACGCTTGTATCAGGTGTATTCCCAATTGGGAGATGCAGAGAATGCAGCAAGAATGGAGCAAAAGCTCCGGGAAATGGGTGCTACTCCAACTCCTCAATGATCTAGTTTTCGGCTAAATATTCATGGACGAACTTGATCGCCATCGACCCTTCTCCGACCGCTTAAGCCACCCGATTCATGGCTCCTGCTCTCACATCACCGGCAGCGAATATTCCGGGAACACAGGTCTCCAGCATATACGGATCCCGTTCGCGCTTCCAGAATTGATGGTAATCCGGATGCTTCATTAGCCCATTTCCGGTCTCGAGGAATCCGCGATCGTTCTTGACCACGTCAATGCTCAACCATTCCGTGACCGGTTTGGCCCCAATGAAGATGAACAGCGCACCTGCTTCTTTTTCGTATTCCTCACCGCTCTCATTATTTCTGAGAACAAGAGATTGCAATCGGTCGACTCCTTTGGCCTCCAGCAATTCGGTATGTCCGTGAACCTCAATATTCTCTGTTTGATCGATCTGGTCGATCAGGTACGATGACATACTTGGGGTCAAATCTGGTTTGCGTATGATAATGTGCACGCTGCGGGCAAATTTGCTCAAATACATAGCTGCTTGCCCGGCACTATTACCTCCTCCCACTACATATACATCTTCATTTCTGCAGGCTCCTGCTTCAGTGGTAGCTGCGCCGTAATACACTCCCGCTCCCGTGAAGTCGTCAACTCCTGTGGTGATGATCACCGATCTTGTATTGACAGTAGTATCATCCGACAGGTGAAGTATCTTGTAGTTGTCGCTCAGTTCGATCTGCTTCACTTCCTGAGGCAGTAAGAATTCGATCCCGAAGCGGGTAGCCTAGGTGATCGCTCGGCGGCTTAATTCTGCTCCGCTCAATCCCTTCGGGAATCCGAGATAGTTCTCGATACGCGAGCTCGTCCCAGCCTGTCCGCCAGGTGCTCGTTTCTCGATGAGGACCGTTTGCAATCCTTCACTTCCGCCGTAAACGCTTGGTGCCAATCCGGCCGGACCGGCACCAATGATCGCTACGTCGTACATAGGCTGACTGGCTTTCACCTCCATCCCGATCTTCTTCCCTACTTCGGAGCTTGGAGGGTTTTTCAATACCGATCCATCTTCAAAACTGAGCGCCGGTAGGTCGCTCATTTCGAGCTCATGAAGTTTCATGAACTCATCGGCCTCGGGATCGTTCTCAACGTCGATCCACTTGTACGGGATCAGGTTTCCCGACAAGAAATCTTTGATCGCATGAGAGGTTGGTGACCACTGGTAACCGATGATCCGAATTCCTTTGAACGGAGGGATATAGTTACTACTCCACTCATCGAGTTGATCGTGGATGACCGGGTACAGTTTTTCCTCAGGTGGATCCCACGGCTTCATTAAGTAGTAATCGAGCTGAACGTCATTGATCGCTTTTATAGCTGCTTCTGTGTCGGAATATGCCGTCAGGAGGATTCTCTTTGCATCCGGATAGAATTGGCGTGCTTTTTCGAGGAAATCCACTCCGAGCATCTCGGGCATTCTTTGGTCCGAAAGGAACAGGGCTACTTCTTCCCCTTTCTTCTTGAGCTCTTCGAGAGCTTCCAGGGCCTCATTGGCCGATTCTGTGGCCAGGAGTCGATAGTCTTTACGAAATTCTTTTCGCATGTCGCGTTGCACGCTCTTCAGCACCGCAGGGTCGTCATCGACCATGAAAATTATTGGTTTCGTCGCCATGTTCTATCCGTTTTTAGGTATGCAGATCTTGAATTCGGTATTTCCCGGTTCAGACTTTACATACACTTGTCCGTTGTGTTTATCGTGAATAATGGTATGAACCAATTCCAATCCGAGTCCGGTTCCTTTTCCAATATCCTTGGTGGTATAAAATGGATCAAAAATTCGATCCAGAACATCTTCCGGTATTCCTGTACCCGAATCCCGAACTGCTACATTTATGAACTCCTCATCATGATGTGTTTCAATGACCAATTTTCGATCTTCTGAATCCTCCATTGCATCAATAGCATTGTCGATCAAGTTGGTCCACACTTGGTTCATCTCACTTGGTAATACATTAGCCTCGAGCGGCCCATCGATGAAGTTCTCCTCTAATTCGATGTTCATTTTACGGAATTTGTGGTTGAGCATCGTGATCGTGCTCCTGATTCCGTCGTGAAGGTCGGTCTTGTGTTTCTCCGATCCTCGATCCATGTGTGTGTAACTCTTGATGCTCGTCACGAGGTCGTTTATGCGTTGTGAGGCATCGCGTATCTCGCTCACCAGTTTTTCCGTTGTGAGGAGTTGTTTGTACCAGCGCAAAACGGGCTGTAAGTCATCACTCCCTACGATCTGCTTGACCTTCTCCAACTCTTCTTCTCCGATACCGTATTCCACAAAGTCTTCCGACATTTCCTCGCTTCCTTCAATATTCTGATCGTCGAGCCAATCCAGCAGGTCGTCTTCCTTTTCAGTCCGCTCCATCATGTTCAAATTGCGAGGCCCCTCCTTGATCCGATTGAACAGGATATCATTGACGGCATCCACTTTGGTCTCATCCATGATCACCTTGATCACTCTTTTGAACGCTTCAGGTTGAAAGCCGAGATGCTTGGAAAGCTCCTGTGCACTTCTCACCACTGCGGCTGAAGGATTGTTTAGTTCATGGGCCAATCCTGCACTGAGTTTACCTAAAGCCATCATCTTCTCATTCTGTTGGCGTTGTTTGGTAAACATCCTGATCCGGGAACTCATTACATGAACAAATGCCGTCGTGAGAGTTTGATATTAAAGTCTTAGGAATCTCGCGGAAAATTCATGTGCCGAATCGCCGGGCCTCATCTAGCGGGGTAGATGTTATCTACCCCGATGAATCCAGAATCCGCAGACCTATTTAATGCTCAATCAGTATGCAGATGTCCGTTGAGGAGGACCATTTTTAATCCATTCTGCCATCTAACGGGATAGATATCATCTACCCCTATGAATTCGTGACTATAAACCGAAACGCCGTGAGAGTTTGATGTTGAAGTCTTTGGAATCTCGCGGAAAATTCATATGCCGAATCGTTAGGCCTCATCTAGCGGGGTGGATGTTATCTACCCCTATGGCTAAAGCGCTCTTAGTTTTTATTGAGCGTTCAACCAATCTAGACGTCTGTTGAAGAGGTCCAATTATTAATCCATGATGCCATTTTAGAGGGGTAGATACCATCTACCCCTCCCCTGAACCTTCACCACAATCCACTCAATGATGCTCTGCTTGATTATGAATGTAATGTATAAGCGCTTTGAGACGAGACTTGTCTACCGTATGCAAGCTATAGCCTCTCTGCCATGAAAAATCCACGAGATGAGGAGAGATGCCTTTGATCTCCCTGGAGGATATGCGCTTTAAATCTCTGACAAAATCAGATATCGTCGAGGTTATTGGCGCATGACATAACAGGTGGACGTGATCGAAATATCCTCCGAATGCTATTGGTTGAACTCCCAACTCTTGACACAACCTAAAAAAGACGCGATTCAAATACCCCATATGTCGGTGGTGGAGTATTGGCCGATGGTGTTTAGTTGAAAAAGTTAGGTGAATATATGCTTGAAGATAGTTTCTGTACACCAGACAAAATTGTGGTGAAAGACCTAATTTTTGCTCGCGCTAAAACTGCATTGTGGTGCACTTATTGCATTTTACTTTCATCGAAAAAAGCCCTGCCCTTGCCAAGCAACAGTAATTCTGATCGCATTTTTTAATTCCTTTGCGCCGCCTTAAATAAGGAATCATGAAAAAATTATTGTTGTTGAGCGCTGCTGCGATAGGATTCACACAGTGCCAGAAAGGACTTAATCAAGAGCAAAATATGGACGAGAAAGAAGTCGTAGCGTTTGATGTCAATCACATGGATAGTTCTGTCTCTCCTTGTGAGAATTTCTACACGTATGCGATCGGAAGTTGGCAAAAGGACAACCCCGTTCCTTCAACGGAAAGCAGGTGGATGGCTTTCAACATCCTTCACGATGAGAACAAGAAAAAGCTTCAAGGAATTCTGGACGAAATGTCCCAGCTTGAAGATGCGGCCAAAGGATCTGATGAGCAATTGATCAGAGATCTGTACCTAAGCGCGTTGGACACGAACGGCAACACGGAAATTGGACTCGCACCCCTGAAACCTTTCTTGGAAAAGATCAATGCTATCAGCACAGTGGCTGACTTGAACCGTACGTTGGGAGAGTTGGCGCCAAATGGAATTGGTGGCCCGATGGGTATCTATGTGACTGTAGACCGCAAGAACAGTAATGCCTATGTTGTGGGTGCATCACAATCCGGATTGAGTCTTCCTGATCGCGATTACTACCTCAGCGATGACGCCAAAATGGTTGACATCCGTCAGAAGTACGTGAATCATGTGAACCGAATTTTCAGTCTGGCAGAAATGCCTTCAGAAGGGATCGGAGAGCGTGTGCTGGCACTGGAGACCAAGATCGCCGACATCAGCTGGCCTCGTCAGGAGCTGCGCATAGCTGAGAAAACTTACAATCGATATGTACTCACTGAATGGAATGAGGGTCTTGACAATATTGACGCTGCCATTTTCATGGAAGCTGCCGGCTATCCGCAAGTAGATGAGATCGTAGTTGGTCAGCCTTCATTCTTTGAGAAAATGGACGAACTTATGTCGGAGATCCCATTGGAAGAATGGAAGACCTGGATGACCTGGAAGGTCCTTCGTTCGTACTCCTCAGCTATCAATGACGAATTTGAGAAAGCCAGCTTCGAATTTTACAGCACGGAATTGCGTGGTGTGAAGGAAATGAAACCGAGAGATGAGCGGATCCTTGAGCGCATCGACGGTAACATGGGTGAACCTTTGGGTAAGCTTTTTGTGAAACAATATTTCCCACCTGAGTCCAAAGAATATGTGGCTGAAATGATCGAGAATCTTCGCTCTGCGTATCGCGAGAGCATCAACAACCTCGATTGGATGGGTGACAGCACGAAAGAAAAAGCATTGAAGAAGCTCGATGCCTTCACATACAAGATCGGGTATCCTGACAAATGGGAAGATTACAGCTCCCTGCAGATCAGCCCGAAAGGATATGTAGGTAACCTGATCAACATCCGCAATTTCGGATATAGGCTGATGCTTGATAAGCTAGGCAAACCGGTTGACAAAGAGGAGTGGCATATGAATCCACAGATGGTGAATGCGTACTATAATCCTGTTGGAAATGAAGTAGTGTTCCCGGCCGGGATCCTCCAACCACCATTCTTCCATCCTGAGTTCGATGCATCCATTAACTATGGCGGTATCGGAGCAGTGATCGGTCACGAATTCACTCATGGATTTGACGATCAGGGAAGCAAGTACGATTGGGATGGTAACATGAACAATTGGTGGACTGAAGAAGACCGCTCAAGATTTGATAGTCTTGCAAGGGTGCTGGTAGACCAGTTCAATGCAGTCGAAGTATTACCCGGAAAACACATCAACGGGACCATGACACTGGGAGAGAATATTGCCGACTTAGGTGGCTTGACGCTTGCTTATGGTGCCTTGAAAATGCATCTCAACGGGCAGGAGTCTGAACCGATCGACGGTTATACCTGGCAGCAACGATTCTTCCTTGGATGGGCTAATGTGTGGAAGGGAAATATCACCGAAAAGGAATTGGAAAATCGTCTGTTGACGGATTATCACTCTCCTGCTGAATACAGAGTCCGAGTGCCTCTTCAAAACTTGTCTGAATTTCAAAATGCATTCAGCTGTGAGCCACCGGTTGACCTGAAGACTGTGAAGATCTGGTAGAAGATCGTTTTTACTGATACATAAGAGCCGGCGACTGATAGTTGTCGGCTTTTTTATTGAATATAGTAGATAAAATAAGTCCCTCGCTGAAGTATCAGATCCATCCCCTGCTTGTTCAATTCTTTCGTAGCTAGGATGTGCGTGATGCCATTTCCTCTGAGATTATCTAACCGGGTGACATCCAGCTTGTGGTAGTAATGATTAGCCTGAAAAAACTGGTGGAAACCGGATGCCTGGACGTCAAAGTCTCCGTAGACCAATGTTAGTCTATCATACCACTTATCCATGAATTTTGGATAGTGTAGTATCGATTTGAAAGAGACGAATAAAGGAGCATGAGAGGCGAACTGGAAACCAGTGATATGAATTGGCTGAATGACCAAGTGTTCTTTGCTTCCCATCTCCTTTCTGAAATCGTGACCGATCTGTACAAGGTCCGGATCGGTTGAATTCGTGTATGAGAAATTACCCGGCTGCATCCACAGCGCACCACATGCAAGGAGAGTGACAACGATTAACGAAAGGGTCGTCCAACGGTCGAGCAACTCTACTCGGATCTTATTCATGAACGATACCAGAGCAATCCCAAACCACAAACGGATCCAAATGCTGGATTTAAACCACTGTGTTTTGGCGATCAACTCCGCTTCGAACACCTCAACACCAAGCCAGTAAATCGCCATGCCTACCAAGGTCACACCCAGCCATGCGACAATACCCTTGTGCCTTTTGAACATCCAAGCAGTCAACAGGAACATTGCAACCATTAAGACCATATCCATAAGCGGAAATTGGGATGGCAAGTAGTGATGTGGGTTTCGAAATCGGAACATCAGGTCAAAGTAGGAATGGACTCCTTCTCCTCCCGATTTCAACATGAACAATCCTGTCAGAACACCTACACCAATGACCGAATTGACCAAGGCCAACACGGAGGATCTACTTCTCAGTGAATGCGAATCGCTGAACATCCAATACGCGATCACAAGCACAAGCGCTTGAATCCCCACGAGAGGATGAAATAATGTGCAAACTATGAGTATAAGCGGGAGCCATGCATATCTCTTGGATACTACTATGTATAGAGCGAGAACAGCGAATAGCAATCCTAATGACTCACTGATAAAATGGGCACTGTATAGATCATTCGCCCCGGGAGAATGAGCGTAGAACGCAAAGACTACCACAAGTGGCAAGAAGAAATTCCAGTTTGATGATAAGAAGCTGTCTCCAATTCGGATGATCAAGACGAACATGGCCAGGTAGACGAGCAGGTGTGAAATAAAAAATGCCAGCGGTAGCAATGACTCACTAAATAAAGACATGAGTTCCACAAAGGCGGTCCTGACTGACCATTCTCCACCGGAAGAAGCGATCAAAAAATCCGTGCTCAGCCCGGTATTTCCTTGAGCATACAGTATCTGACCCAGAACTTCCTCCTGGTCGCCATCACCAAAATGGTAACTAATTCGCCACACCAGCGCCGAATAACACGCAATAGCTGCCAGGAGATATTTATACCAATTCGATCTCACCCGGAACGAAGGTATATGAGAAGGATTACATATCCCCGATGTCAGAAAAATTGAGTCTCTCTCAGATTACTGTTCTGAACGGTTGGAGAGGATACAGGTCCGTTTGCGTCCAAACTGCTTCAGTTTCTTGGAGGGGATTTCGAGACGTCGTAATTTGTCTATGGGGAGGCGGGTAGCTCTCCCGCCACCGTCCATAGGCCTCCATGAATGATCAAATAGCGCATGGTCAATGCCAACGCTGAATACCTGCCGGAATGCTCAATTCGAGATGATTCTCCTTCGGTGGTATCGGACAAGAAAAACGATAATTATATGGGCAATACGGATTATAACGGTTTGCAGCTACCCGAAGGTGGCGATTTCGAAGCACTTCATTGTCAATTTAGCACCATAGTTAATTAGAAGCACAAAAATTAAAATAACCCACAACCGCCCCACTTGCGGGTAGGTGCGGTTATGGGCTGGTTTTGATTATTAATTTTCTTCTCTCTTTCTAATTGCAAGTGGAATAGCAAATTTTGGTAAAAATGAGATTAGATTAGTTGCCAGTTTCAAAATGTAATTATAGATTTCCTTGTATATATAAAATGCGATAAGCAAAAGAAATGATCCTGCTATACTCATAACTCCTATTTTAATGTAATCTCCAAAATTGTCATAATCTCCAACAATTTGTTGAGGAGCTAATCCGCTGAATATCTCCATTCCTGGAAAAATACTTAGTAACAATGCAGGGTATTCACTTAATGGTGCATACACAAAAGAACCCACTAGCGCAGCAAAGATTTGAAGTATACCTGCGTATAAAAACAACACGAACAGTAATTCACCTATTACCAAAATTAATTTCGGTAAGGTTTTTACAAAAACAAAGGATAACAAACCGTCATATTCGATGGTTTTCATTTGTTCTGTTCGCTTTTTTAAGACACTAAATAAAGCCCAAGCGGTTAAAATGCTAATTGCGAAGCCAAGGATTAGACCAACAACAGCTCCCGCTTTTTTGCCACCACTTAAATACTCGCTTGAAATGTAGCTTTTCACAAAGCCGGAATCTCCAAACAATCCATCAATACTGAGATAAATTCCGCCTAGCAGAAGACCAACAGCTAAAATAGAAAGTAAAAGTGTAATAATGTTTTTAAAAACATTTCCATCATCTAGTCTTCCTAAAAAAGGAATAACTAATTTGTTGTAGCCTTTATCAGCTATCGATAAGGATACGAAAGGTAAATTTTTTTCCATTTTTTAAAAATTAAAGTTTCCTACTCTTGCGGCTTTTCGGATTTCGCCCCGTTTTTTATAGTGGCTTCTGGACTCCACCTTTGCTTTTCAATTTTACAAAATAATTTTTAAAAACTATCAAAGTTGTCCCCTGGTGGTTCTCTTGTTTGTCCGCTATGTCTGTTTAACTTGCCCATAACTGAGGTTAAAATCGACCCAGACCCATTTGGACATTTCCTTTAAATGAAAATCCAGATACCGCCCTCCACCATAACTCTGCAGGTGTTTACTGCTATCAATGAACGGACAAAATAGTCCATCGTACTCCGGATGCTTCTTCAGATAATCCAGATTTTGATAGAGCGTCAGCTTGTGCTTCGAATCACCGAGAGTGAACTTCAATATACCGTATCGACGATACAGAGGTGTTCGCTCCGTCGAAGTGGCCATCCAAAACTTCTTCTTGAAGATCAACTTCCGGAACTTGGCTTTGACTTTATATGACTCGTCGATGTTGTAGTAGTTCAGCCCATAAAAGAGCTTGAGATCTTCTTCTAGCAGGATCGATTTCGCACTATCAGCAAATATCCTATCAATACTGTCGCGGTAGTTCTGGACCTTCAATGCATACGGCGACATGGATTGAGCGATCGTGAAGATCGGAGTGAACATGACTGCCAGCAATACCAATCGTATCATAGTTCATCCTCCACTTTATACAGGTTCCTCAAAAGGAAACTCAACCCAATGGATGCATACCAGTCGGGAGCCTCACGCGACATTCCAATTCCCACACCTAGATCGAACTGAAGGTCCTTTTTCCATTCCCAGGTGCTACCAAGATCCAAAGCTTGGAAGTATTGAAGGTCATTTCTCGACCCGTACATCTCTGCGAACAAAGCGAAATTGGATTCCCCATAGGTGATCTTGAAAGTCCAGTTCAAGGTGGTTTGCTCCATCTGCCACCAATCCAGGTTCAACATATAGGATATGGAAAAATTAGGATCAACCTGATGATGGAAGATCAGACCCATATCAGGCCTTAGGGACCCTGAATCAGTTGGAATTCGGACGTGTGAGCTGAAGGCGATGCTTGGAATCACATCGTATGCGGATAGTATCTCTGTTTTCAGACCGAACCGAGGGTCCTGAATGAAGACTGGGGAACTGGCTCTGGCACCATTCTCAGTGAACGTCTGGTTCACCCCTCCTAACAACCTGAGTTCAGTGCGCTCAAATGCTCCGAAACGCAATGCACTGGTATTCCAATTCACGTGAGAAACTGAACTGCCGGGAACGCGTCCTGTATTGATGAACATCCCCGTCTCAAACTGCAACCCCGCTTGTTCTACTGTGTTGTATGCATCGGTAAATCCGGGACGATCCGTATTTAAGGGTTTATTCTGACTAAATCCTGCCGCCGAAAGGAGCATGCACAAATAGAAAGCAACTGTTCTTCGCATCATTGCGAAAGTAACGTTCGACACCCGTAATTAAAACAGACGGAGCTGGTCAGGTCGTCGCCGGAACAGGGACGTGTTGAGCACCAACTCCTTTTCCGAATACTCAAACTTCTTGCGTGCTAAATGAACTTGTTGTCTGATTATGTCGGAGACATTACCCTTACCCTTCATTCGTGTTCCGAATTCTGAACCATTGGTCTTCCCTCCGTGTAGTCCCATAATCTGATTCATGACCTTGTTCTTCCGATCCGGGTAGTGCTCCTCAAGCCAATCCTCGAATAAAAGACGAATGGGACCGCTCAATCGAATGGTCGTATAGTGGAAACTGATCGCGCCGGCTTCACGACCCATTTTTGCTATGTCCATGATCTCGTGGCTGTTCATTCCCGGGATGATCGGCGCCATCATCAGATTGACAGGGATCCCTGCTTTCGATAACTCTTCTACCGCTTTCATCTTTGCGCGGAATGCAGATGTTCGAGGCTCCAACAATCGGCGAAGCTTTTCATTCTTACTCGTGATACTCATACTCACCGATACCAATTGCTTCTTAGCCATCTCCCGAAGTATATCTATATCCCTTGTCACGAGAGCATTTTTTGTGATCATGCCCAAGCTTTGGTCGTGCTCCGCACAAACCTCCAGAATTGCTCGGGTGATCTTTAGTTTCCGCTCAACGGGTTGGTAGCAATCGGTATTTCCCGAAAGCATGATCGTCTCCCCTTTCCAACCCTTGGACCTCAACCGTTCTCTCAAAAGGCTTGGTGCATCGGGCTTGACCAATATCTGTTTCTCAAAATCAAGACCGGGATTGTAACCCCAATATTCGTGAGTGATACGGGCATAGCAATAGATGCAACCATGCTCACAACCTTGATACGGATTCATTCCCCAGTTGAAACCTATATCGGGGCTATCGATCTTATTCAGGATGCCTTTGGGATAGATCTGCTGATAGTTGGTGGGTTTGTCCTCCTCTTCTTCCTCATTTTGATTGAATTCCGGATCATTCTCATAGCTGAGTTTCTCAAAACGATTATCGAGCTGGAGTTTTGTTCCTCGTCCCTTTGGTTTCTTTCGGGGATCCTTTCTCATGGGCGGTTCTCTTTTGATGTGGCCATTCTCTGTTTCTTCGCCTTCATGAGCATTTGCTGTTCATAGACCGATATATCTGCATACCTCGGATCCTGTATCACCGGAAGCATGTGCATCTCTCGTACCTCGATGGAAACGGCACCAAACTCCTCTACAACCTTCCCCGTGACCCGATAAACTCCCTTACCTCGAAATGGGAACTTCTCCGTTACCGGTGGAAAATGAACGGTATCCAGAAATGCCCCGTTCCGGTCGAGAAACGTACCAAAGTACATTCGCTCCCCTTTGGAAGTATTTGTTTTCTTGACATGGATCAGATACCCTGTGACCGTTGCTTCGCGACCTGCATGTTTCAAAAGCTCTCCGGCCGATATTCCGGCATCCGTCTGCTCCCGCAAAAGCATGAACGGATTGCACAACGGAAATCCGAGCAATTCCATTTGGTCGAAAGCGTCCTCATACTTCTCTGTGAGAAGGGTCGGGAGCTGATACTCCTTGGGTTTCGGTTCAAAAAGAGTCGGCATGAGCTTCTTCTTCGGCTTGTGCCCCAGCAGTAAATGAGCCTTCCACAGCAGTGCTTTTTTTGAGAGACCGGTAAAGCGAAAAGCTCCTGCACGGATCAGCAAAACCAGCTGCTCCAGACTGATCGCGACGCGCGAAATGAACTCATTGAGCGAATGAAACTCCCCTTGCATCTTTTTGCTGTGCAGAAGACATTCCATGGCGGTATGCTCGAACCCGCGTATACGATGAAACCCAAGATAGATCGTCTTCCCCTCGATGCGGGAAAGGGCACCGCTTTTGTTCACGCAAGGTTCCTCGACCGCCGCACCACAAAGCCGAGCCTCGTTCAGATAAAGCTCCGGACTGTAGAACCCTCCCCCATTATTGATCGTGGCCACCATATACTCCCTCGGATAGTAGGCTTTGAGGAACAAGCTCTGATAACTCTCCACCGCATACGACGCCGAATGTCCTTTTGCAAAAGCATAACCGGCAAAGCTCTCTACCTGTCGCCATACCTCTGCGGTCAGCTCCTTCGTATGTCCCTTCTCCACACAGTTGCTGAAGAATTTATCCTTGACCCGGGCGAATTCCTCCCTGGAGCGGAATTTTCCGCTCATCCCACGACGAAGGACATCGGCTTCTGCCAGACTCAACCCCGCGAAGTAGTGCGCTACCTTGATCACATCTTCCTGATATACCATCACCCCGAACGTGTCGGGCATGATCTGCATCATCACATCGTCCTCCGGTGGACGACGCTTCGGGTCCCGAAAGCGCAGTATATACTCCCGCATCATCCCCGACCGGGCCACTCCCGGACGTATCACCGAACTCGCGGCGACCAACCCCAGATAGTCCTGTACCCGCAACTTTTGCAGCAGCATACGCATGGCCGGTGATTCCACGTAAAAACAACCGATCGCCTTACCCTCACGTAAATGCTCCTTAATCTTCGGGTCAGACCGGAATCGCTTCATGTCGTGTATGTCGATCGCCTCCGAATCGGGGTGATTGCTACGAATGATCTCCAGCGTATCCTTGATCTTACCCAGTCCGCGCTGACTCAGAATATCAAACTTGTACAAACCCACATCCTCCGCCGTGATCATGTCGAAATGCGTGGTCGGAAAGCCCTTCGGAGGCAGGAAGGTCGCGGTGTACCGATGTATGGGTTCTTCAGATATCAGAATACCCCCGGCATGTATGCTCAAATGACTCGGGAGGTCCTGTATATGGCGACTATACTTGATCACGAGTTGTGATAGTTCATCGAGCTTGGTGAACGAGAAACGGCCACTACTGAGCATGTCGATCTCGCGCTTGGGCAAGCCAAATACTTTTCCCAACTCCCGGATGGTGGCCCGGAATTGAAAGGTGCTGTAGGTAGCCAAAAGACTCACGTTCGGAAAGCGATCGAATATGTAATTGGTCACGTCATCACGATCGGCCCAGGAGAAATCAATGTCGAAATCGGGCGGGTTCTTCCGGTAAAGATTGATGAAGCGCTCAAAGAACAGGTCGAGGTCGATCGGATCCACGTCCGTGATGCGGAGTATGTAGGCCACGATGCTGTTTGCTCCACTGCCACGTCCCACATAGAAATAACCCTTGCTCCGAGCATAACGTACAATGTCCCAACTGATCAAAAAGTAGGATACGAAACCCTTCTTGCTGATGATGTCGATCTCCTTCTCCAGACGCTCAAGCAACTCGTCATCCGGATGCGGATACCGGTAGCTGAGCCCTTCCGTACACAAGATGCGAAGCAACTCCAGATCATCCTCCGCCGACCCGGTATAGGTCTGCTGATTCTTGTGCTCCATGTCGTCCCCGAAATCGAAGTCGAACTCACACATGTTCAGCACGCGCTCCGATCGCTCAAGCAGATCCGGCCATTCGCGATATACCTCCAGCATTTGTTCCGGGGAAAGAAATGCACAGTTCGGCGATGATTGCTCGGAAACGGCCAACTTACTCAACAAAACATTGTTGTCGATCGCACGGAGTAACCGGTGCGTATTGTAGTCACGCTTATTGCGAAACGTACCGGTATTGAACGCCAGCAAGCGATCCGGCAACACATCACCCGAAGAAAAGCGCAGTCGATTCAGATCCTCCGGTGCCACACCGAGGTATTCATTATGCCTCAGGACCGCCCCCTCATAACTGTGATATGGATAGATGACCACGGCATGCTCAAACATCGGAGCACGATCGGGGATCGGAATGCCTTGATGAAGATGACCCGACAAATACCGATTGATCTCCATGAAACCATCGTTGTTGAGTGCCAATGCCACAAAACACTGTCGGGCACCATTTCGGAAATCAATTCCCAGGACCGGAGCAATGTCTCTGCGCTGCGCCAACCGGACGAACTCCATGCAGGCTGATGTGTTGTTGATATCCGTCAGCGCCATACGCTCAACACCCCACTGCGCAGCCATGTCAAGGATCTCTTTCGGCGAAAGTATCCCGTATTTCAAACTGTAGCAGCTGTGGTTGTTCAAGTACATTTTTCAGCAAAAGGGCATCAAATATATTGCTAATATTTTTAGCATTCTAATTTTTTACTTTTATTTGCTTTGTGATTATGGATTTAGCTGAGCTCTCAATTACTACAAACACAAGGGTGCCGCGTCCAGATCAAAGGAATAAGCGTATTGTATTGCACTCACCAGAGGACTGTCACAGGTAACTGTCTGTGAATCAGTGTTACGACGCGCTGCAGAAGGCGGTGCGCGCTGGCAGGAGAGTGCGAGTGGCGGGTTGAGCGAATTGGGGTTTGGCCGGCTGGTGAGGGGCTGGTGGTGCGACAGGCCAAACGAAGTGCTTATCGCACTCTCGGATCTTTTTGCTTCTTTTTGTATCAAGACAAAAAGAAGAGTATAATATAAAAGCCAATGTGTGGACGTTACGTAGTCGTAAGTGAACTCAAAGAGATCGAGAAGAAATTCAACGTGAAAACGGATCAACCCGAGCAATTCGGGATGAATTTCAATATCGGTCCGGGATCCCTGGCGCCTATCATCAGTTCGGCGAAACCCGATGTGCTGCAGTTCTCACAATTCGGACTCACACCATTCTGGGCCAAGAAGAAAATGTACCTCTTCAATGCCCGAAGCGAAGGGGATCACAACAAGGAAGACGACCCCAGATATACGGGAGCACGAGGCATCATCACTAAGCCTGCATTTCGCAAACCCATACGCTCCAAAAGATGTCTGGTTGTTGCTGATTGCTTCTACGAGGGTCCCAAGAAAGAACGACTGAGCAAACCCTTTCTCGTCTATCTACAAAAAGGGAAAAGACCCTTTGCCTTTGCAGGGATCTACGACGAATGGGTGGACCAGGAAACAGGCGAGGTATCAACCGGGCATAGCATCATCACCACCGTGTCCAACAGTCTTACGCAGAAGATCGGACACCATCGCTCACCGGTCATACTTAAAGAGTCCGACTACAGCACATGGCTCAACCTCGACACCCCACTTGAAGGGGTCACAACTTTGCTCGAGCCATATCCGGGAAAAGAAATGAATGCGTATCCCGTTTCCACCCGTATGAAAAATCCACGTGAAAACGACAAAGATCTGTTACTCCCCGTAGGTGAACGAGTCACGAAAGAATTCGACTACGAAATACACCGCAGCCTCAAGCTCTTTGGGATGGGCCAGTCCCCCGCAAGGAACCGACGCTTGAATGAAGAATGATCTACTGACGTCCGAGACGATACAGCATCTTCCCGTGGTACTTCAATGCCGAGCGGAATGTGCTGAAGGAATTATAAGGCAGATTGAACTCCTGAGCCGTCTTTTTGACGATCTCTGAGATCTCCCGGTAATGCACATGGCAAATGGTCGGGAACAAGTGGTGTTCGATCTGATAATTCAAGCCTCCCACAAACCAGGAGAAGATCCGCTTCTTCGGTGCAAAGTTGGATGTGGTGCGCAACTGATGCTCCGCCCATGAGGTCTCGATCGTTTCGTTCTCCTCGGGATTCAGGAAGTCAGACTCCGGTAAAACGTGTGCAGGTTGGAAGATACACGCCAAACTGAATCCGGCTACGAAATGCATCAACAGATAGCCCAATACGATCTGCCACCAAGCAAATGGCAACACGATCAGTGGTACTACCAATGTGATGATATAGTAGAATATCTTGGACAAGACCATACGCGTCATCAACGTCCCGAATCCTTTCTTGATGGATTTCGTCAACCCTTTCCGGTTGTATCTGGTCATCTGAAGGAAGTCCTTGAACGTTGACCAGAACATGGTCATCATACCGTAGAAGAACCAAGCGTACAAGAACTGAAGTCTGTGAACTGGACGCAGTTTTTCATTCGGAGAGAACCTCAGAAAAGGAGCCGTCTGAATATCCTCATCGAGATCTTGGATATTCGTGTAGGTATGATGCAGTACATTGTGCTGGATCTTCCAATTGTTGTCGTCACCTCCGACCAAAATGATCAAGGCACCGAGCATTTTGTTTACCGTAGGATTCTCGCTGTATGCTCCATGATTGGCGTCATGCATGATCGACAAACCTATACCCGACATTCCGAATCCCATGATGACCCAGATCAACATCATGACCCAGACATTTGTCAGACCAAGTGTCAACATCAGTGTATAAGGTACAAGGTATAGTGCGATCATGAAAACGGTCTTGAAGACCATTCGACCATCCGCGTGTTTGGAGATATTGTTCTCCTTGAAATACTCGTGAACACGAAGCTTAACCGTGCTATAGAAATCGTTCGCCGTTGGGCGAGCAAAGCGTACTTTTTTAATATCCATTAAGAAGTGCTAACAGCTTTTAGCTGTAAAATCGCACAAAAATAACCAATTCAAGCTTGTTCGTAGGTCGGATCAAGGGTTGGACAGCTGAACCGATCTGAGCAGCTCTCTCTTCGTCGCATAGATCCTGCCATTTTCCCATCGAACATGATCTATGTCAGGGTCGCAGAATAAGGTGTCCCTGACAAGCAATTGAAGGTCGATCCGCTGTAGACATTTTCCTTTCCAGAACAGCATATTTCCCTTACGCACCTGGATCTCATTCAGGTCCTTCACCTTGATCGTCCGAATGTATTGGGCAAATATGTCGAACACCGCCACTCCATTCTCAGGATCGAGCAGATACACATTTTTTCCATCTTCATACATAGCAATAGGTACCCAATCGACATCCGTCCAAAGGGCTGCTGCAGGACTCTCGGCACGAACATTCAACTCCTTGTCATATTTCATCAATCGGGCATCTCCCGCATCGAAGACCCACAATCCGTTGTCGTAGGATCGACAAACCGCACTCACCTCCACGTTGCTGATGTTTCCCAGATCCAACTCCCCCCGCTGACTCAATTGATTGTCGATGAACAGTACTTTTTGCTGACCGCGGTAGTACAGATAGATCTCGAACGGGTTGCTGGCATCCATTTGAGTGAGCTCTCCGTAGAGCATGTAGTTGACACTCTCCATCTTCCTGCCCGAACGGTCGTACTTCGTTATCGAATTTTGCTTATCGATCACATAGACGTTCCCTAAATGGTCTGTATGGAAAGCACCTCCGGCAAATGGAATTCTCCAGATTTCCCGGTCACTTCCCGCCTGCAATGCGGGTAGTATAAAAAGCAGGATCAACCAAATACTATGCGCTTTTGTGCGAGTCATCTTCAAATTTCTCCAATCGGAGTTCTTGGCCGTCGAACACCGCATAGGTACTGTGGTGTATCCATTCGCCAAGGTTTATGTACCGACTTCTCTCGTCTACTTTCAGGTCCAAAGGCAAATGGCGGTGACCAAAGATATAATAGTCAAAGTGCTCCTTGGTCTGACGGTCACGAGTATACTGCAACAACCATTCCTCTTCCTCTTTGAAGACCTCGTCATGAGCTTGATTCGCCAATCGGCTCTTGGAACTGAAATAATTGGCCAACCCGAACCCTAACCGCGGTGGCAACACAGAAAATAACCACTGACAGATGGGATTGCGAAAGATCTTCTTGAGAAATTTGTAGGACCGATCCCCGGGACCCAAACCGTCCCCGTGGTGAACAAGAATTCGCTTGCTATTCTCCTCTAGTATCAATTCGTCGGATACCACAGGAATGCCAAGTTCCTTTTCGAAATAACCGAACATCCACATGTCGTGATTGCCTTTGAAGGCTGTGATGCGAATGCCTTGGTCACGTAGTTCTCCAAGTTTACCCAGAAGTCGAACGTAGCCCTTAGGCACCACATATTTGTACTCAAACCAGAAGTCGAAAATGTCGCCAACGAGATAAATGGCCTCGGCGTCTTTCCGTGCCATTTCCAACCAGCGAATGATCTTCCTTTCCCGGTCCAGACTCTTTTCGTGATCGGGAATGCCCAGATGAAAATCAGAGGCGAAATAGTATTTCTTTCCTGGGTTGATGGGCTTTGGTCTTTAGTCCTTGGTATTTGGGGATTAATGCTTGATCAGTTTTTCCGTTTGGATCTTATTACCCTGAACGATCTTCAGTATGTAAACACCTGACATCTCAGCACTCAGATCCAGTTCAGCTATTCCTCGGTCGGTTTGACCTTCTGAAATAACTCTACCGCTCATGTCTGTAACGGTATACACTCCCAATTCGTTGCCATCCGCAGAAATTGTAAAAATACCGGATGACGGGTTTGGATATACCTCCCACATTTGAGTCGACTCCAACTCCTCTTCTGTATTCAAACCATACCCGATTGTGAAATGATACGTGAGTTTTTTTCCAAAGTCCAAGTTGAATGCGACATTCTTCACCCCATCCGTCTGACGAAGTCGAAGGAATCCTGTTCCAACCTGAGGGATCAATGGATAGGTCAAACCGAATCCATTCTCGGTTACTACCTCCAGTTTGTAGCAACCCGCATCGAAATTGACTTGATCACGAGACAACTCTCTTGCTGGTGCACCGATCTTCGAGTAAACCACATCGCCTCTGTCGTTCGTAATGGTCAGATCCGCATCCTCGATGTCGTTATTCCGGAACATCACTTCCAAGTTGCTCGGTAACAATTCCGGACTATTGTAATCTACGGTGACTTTGTTGTTCTGTGCATAGTCATCAGTCTTTCCATTTGCCAGTGCCACTTCTGCATAGAACTTGTTCACTTCATCCGGTGAGACATAATCCCAGATCGCAAAAGGAAGATCGATTACTTCTTCTTCCATGAAACCGAGATTTCCTTCCCAATAGAATTGGATCGGATTTCCACCTACCACTCCGTATTTCAACAGAGCTCCAACCAGTGGTTCTTTGCCCTTATTCTGAAGCACGATCTTTGGTGTCGTACACGTAGGGTTGATACGGCTGTAGAATTCCCAGTTATTCGGACTGATAATGTCCTTGATAGCTGCATCCAGCTCATGGGTTATCGCGTCGTACTCGACCAAATGCATGCTCACCACATAGTTTCCGTTTCCTTGTCCGACGTTATTGGATGGCACATCCTCGATGTCGTAATCTATGGCCACCTGATCTTCTGTGATCAGATCCGTCAGTTCGAATATGTAGTCATCAACCGGAGCTGATGGACACCATCCCGCACGTGGTGGAGCCCAGTTTCCTCCTTGGTCACTTACAGGGTTCAACGCACACTTGTCGTCTTGCCAGATATCCCAGGCAAATTCCTGTTTACCATTGATGAACAGATAGTGTTCCTTGTCGGCCCACTCACAGCAGTGGATCTTTCCACCACCTGATTCGCCGTTATGTCCGTGCCCAGTGATGCGTGTGATCAGTTTGAAAGTCTCTGACTCCGGAAGCAGATCCAGCGTGTCATTCTTGAAGTACGTATCGTCTGCTATCGACTTGTACTGTCGACTTTCACGGTTGGATAAGTACTGAACATTCTTCACTTCCCTTGGAGGGGTTCCTTGGATGAACTCGAATCGCAAGTCGATCAGTTCCTGCTGGTTTCCTGCACTCAACGTGACATCCCCCTGCAACAGATCTACATAATCCGTTACATCATAGACCCAACGGAATCCATCCGGACCGAGATCCAGACCAATACCATACGGCGTGATGAATCTTCCGATCTCTACCCGGTTGATGACCTCAAACACATCGTAGTACGGGTTGTATGTTAAATATCCTGCAGTCGTACTAGGCACCCAGGTCGAATCAACTTTGGAGCCGTCGGAACCAAGGTCGAAGATCCATCCTGCAGCATATCCACCATCATATCCGGTGAGTTGGAGTGGGTCAGTTGCGTTGTCGAATAGCTCGACACATTGCACTCCAACCGGTAGCTCTACGGTCCTCTCGACAGAATCGAGGTGCCAGTTTTCCTGAGCCTTGTAGAAGTGGACCACAGGTCGAACGTTCCCCACATTTCCGGCAAGATTGTAGCTCGTTCCAAAATGAGGCATCAATGTATGTGTACCGAGTACTCGCCCAACTATAGATGCGTCCTGAGTGGATCTGAATTCGTACGGTCGTCCTGAAACGAACTGAGTCGGTTCGAAATCAAATTCAAATAACAGGTCCGAAAAGGATGAGTGTATATTCGTCAGTTCTTTTTTCATCCAGTCGGAGATCTCCTTCTGTGTCAGTTCCGTATTCCAAACACGAAGCTGATCGAGACTGCCTCGATACTGATTGTTCCTATTTCCACTTCCAAAGATCAGCGTTCGTATACCTTTCATGGTACGAGTGCTTCCTGTACCGGAGTGCCATAGGGTACTGTTCAAATAGATCTTCATCGAGCCGGTATTCGCGTTCTTCACGAATGCCCAATGATTCCAGCCTCCTTTGATCTCATCATCACCTGCGGCTTTATTAATTCGATCGTAGCTGCCTCCATCGTTTCCGGCATCCCAGTACACCGAGCTATTCCCCCATGGGAGATGAATGTTCAGTACACGGTTGCCGTTTTTATCCTTTGCCTCCAGCGCACTTGTATTGACCGGAAGGCGGTCATCTCCAAATGCCCAAAAACTGATGGTGATCTGTGAATCCAGTGTACTCATCACTTGATCCGCATCAGACAGATCGAAGAAGCCGTTGTTGTCCAGTTTTATGTAATGTCCCGAATCTGATGCAATTACTTGAGAAGGTAAAGTGGTTTGCTCGGCTCCAATGGTACCACCTAGTCCTCCCGCGCCATTAGTCGCAGCAAACTCGAGGATCACATCGGAGGTTCCATCCCAGTTGAATGGTTGGTGGAAATCAAAATGCACGTGAGCCGGCCATGGTTGAAATTTGCCCGCTTTGTGTACCTCAACCATATTTTCGTTTTGAAAATCCGTAGGCGCAACACCTGTCGAATGTCCCATACGGATCGTCATGTCTGAGAACATGAATCCATTCACAGAATTGAAAGCCAGACTAGTGATCTCTCCAGCCTGAAGTCCAGAGGCTTGAAGTTCCGATGCCGTATACACGAACTGCACTCTTCCGTTGGCCATATCATCCAAACTGTAGGTCGTGTTTGCATTGCCCACAACAGCTGAATCGACCATTATGGTTGAATCAACCACCTTGAAATACAGATTGTAGTATTGTTTATAAAGCGACTTATTCAAGGTCATCAAAACAGAATCCGGACTTGTCCTTCCCAGAATGTAGTTGGGATGCTCCTTCTTTGTGGAATCCAGTCGGCCGGTACTATCTGTCACGATGGTGTAGCTGAGATAATCCCACTCTCCACAATCAAATCGATCTCGGGTGGTCTGTGGGTCACATTTCAGCGTATAATGCATGAGCACTTTTTCCCATGTCTTCCCTTCCGTTGGGAAGTTCCAGGTACCACTTCTCTTGGTGATATCATTGAACGTCAGCGTTTGAACGTTGACTGTGTCCTGTGCAAATGTCGCTTGGACAAAAAAGCCGGCGACGAATGCCAGCAGCGCGATCCGAATTCCTTTCATAAGTAGTGCAAATGTCCAGAAAATTCAGATATGTCGTGTAGTTCGAACGTCAATGTTGATAGGTAGTATGGCTGGCCACTTGCAATTTCATGCTTCCGGGAACATATTTGCGCGACCTAAACCAAACTTGGCATGACCAACACATTCCTTAAATGGACCATATTGATCGGATTGATCACCGCTATCTGGCTGGGCTGTTCCGATGATACTGTAACCCCCGGAACGACCACCACCACAACCGGAACGAGCACTACTTCGTCAACCGGTTCGACCACCAACTCCTCAACAGGATCAACTACAGGATCCACTACTTCCAGTTCAACCACAGGTTCTACAACCGGGACCTCGACTACCGGATCAACTACTGGATCTACCACAGGTAGCACAACAGGAGGAACCACCGGCGGGACAACCGGAGGAAATTTCACCGAAGAGTGGAGTTTTCAGATCATGGATACTATGATCGAGGCAACGTCTTTCCTTGCCGACTATGGTGACAGAATCTATGTATCCGGTCTGGATGTTAATCAGAACTTGGTGATCGACTTTGCACTTCCGGCGAAAAAAGGACAAACCTATAGTGATCGTGCATTCTCAGAAGAGAGCAGGAACGATTTGGCCAAAGGGATCATTTACGTAGGATCCGACCAATGGGTATTGGTGTCGGGTACAACTTCTGTTTCCAAGAATTCCGGTAATAGGATCTCAGGTACGTTTGAAGGTAAGGCTTACCTCTATGATTACACTTCTGGTTCTCCGCGACTGGCTGATTCCACTCAGGTGAAGAACGGAGTGTTCAAGGATATTTACGTAAAGGGTTGATCAGGCTTTTTTCCCGCCTTTGAGCTTTGACTGAAGGAGATCAAGCTCGTCCCATAATTCCAGATCGGCGAGTTTCGCCTGCTCGGGCCAGGTGGCTGGGTCATGTACCTTATATGCAGGATTGGCGCTGTGCACGATCTCTCTCACGCGATCAACATCAGCTTCTGCCAGCATCTTGTAAGTCAGGATGCCATGCTTGTGCAGGATCTCCTCGATCTTTGGTCCAATACCCTCGATCTTACGCAATTGATCCAGAACGATCTTGTTGGATGATGCCGGGGTATCTTCCTCCACTCCTGAGGGTATCGTGCCGGCTTTCAAGGGTTCTGATCTGCTCAATTGCTCGGCTTTTTTGCCAAATCCCTGACGCTCCATTTCAGTGAGTTGTGCCTTCAACCTCGCACGATCGTTTTGTGCTACTTCCAGGTCTGCTTTGAGCAATTCGTTGGACCGTTCGAATTGAAGTAGCCTGGCCTGCATCTGAGCAGATTCCGTGTCATCGGACGCTTCCTGACGAGCATGCTGAAGTTGTTGCTTGAGCTCTGCAATGGTTTTTTCATCACGGAGAATACGCTGTTTGTATCCTGTGCTCAGAAAATTTCGGAACAAATACCCCAGAGCAAAAGCGCCTGCCAGCATTAGTACGATGGTCAATAGATCTTTGACCTGTTCCGGGCTGAACCCGAGTATATCCAAATTGATCATTGCTGTCACTCTGTATGTCTAATTGTTCTTTGTAAAAATGTCTGTTCGCTCGTTCCGGTCTGCACCGTCATTACTCAATGGCTCTTTTGTTCCTTTAGAATCAGTGGTGATCCGATTTGGGTCCAGACCCATATCCCACAATAATTTCTTGACGGCCCATGCTCTCTTCCTACCCATTTGGTAGTTCTCCTCTTCCCCATTCAAACGATAGCTGTGACCGATCACATATATCTGCTCCTTGCTATCGATCATTCGCACTACGAAATCTCGCAGTTGCTCTTCCTGTCCGGAACTAAGCTTCTTCACCACGGTTCCCGGTTTGAAAAGAACACTGCTGAACTTTTTTCCTCCACTAAAAGATTCTCGCCTGGGTTGTACCGGTTCTCGCTTTGGTTTTACCACAGGCTCATCATCGGATTGCCAGGGCGCATCGGTTGGCGGATCGATGCTCACGTTGGCTGCATCGCTCCCAACAATGTTCAAACTGACTGCTTCGAAGGTGTCGCCGCGTTCGTTGTTGCGGGCTATACTCAAGACGTCCATTCGGATCTTTGAGGTATCAAGGAATCGGGTGGCAAGCTCTTTAACGACCATCGCCCTGCGGAATGCTCTGTTAAATCCATTTTGCTCTTCGTTCAGATAATGCCCGGAGATGTTCAGAACATCATCCTCAAACATCCCGTCAACCAATAGTTGGAGTTCAGATTCGAAGCTGTCGCCAACGATGACTTCGTCGCTTCCATCAAAGGTCCAGACAGTTTCAGGTGGCAGTCCGCTATTTGTTCCTTGCTCAGTTGTCGCTGCAGAGACATTTTGCTGAAGGCAGTGCCCGTGCATCACACACATGTAGTAATAGCTGCAGAGGACCAGCCAAATGAGGAATATGAAACCGACTAAACCAGTTCGAAAATTCATGGTCTTACGTGATGGTCAAAGTTAGCACAAATCATTGGTCGTCATATTTAGCCGAAGCGCTGCTGATCTCTGCGGCGATCGTCCGTCTCAAAGATTCTGGCTCAAGCACCTCTATGCTGTTTCCATACGAAAGAAGAAGGTTTTTAAATTCGTAATTCACGATCACCTTGAGTGTGAAAATGACGAATTCTTCTCCTTTATCTGTTGCCTTCAAACTATGATGCCAGGGTTGTGACTCCACATAAGGCCACTCGCGGGCAAGGATCCGAATCTTGGCTAGGACGGGTTCCGAATCATTCACTGAGACACCTATGGCATTCTTGTAATATGCGGATGCGTCAAATTCCTGATCGCGATAGCTTGTAGTATAATCTGGCTCCATGGAATCAATGCGTTCGAGAGCAAGTGTGCGTATCTGCGAGTAAGCTTCGTGCCAGCCCACCAGATACCAACGGTTGCGGTATTCCTTCAAAAAGTACGGATGGATCAAGTGCGTACTTTGTCGACCCGAGCTGAATGAGAAATACCCGATCCGAACAACCGTCTTTCTGCGAATATGACCCAGTAATTCATCGATCCAGTCGCCGCCACCATCTGCAGTGGAAGTCTCAAATGCGACCACTTTCTTGTCGTCGTCTCCGGTTCCGCTCAATCGGATCATCAGCTTCTCACTTAGCTTTTGTACAGCTCCTGAAAAGGTAGAGAAGATGCCTACGTCGCGATATTGATCGAGCAATTTGGCTGCAAAGCTGAGCGAACTGAGCTCTTCGTTGTTCAACGGGATCCGGTCAATGGAATAATCCGGATCGGAATATCGGTAGCCCTGATTCGGAACATTCTCGATCGGAGCCTCATAACCCAGCGAAAGATCATTGCGCATCGCTCGGATATCCTCGGCGATCGTGCGCCAGGATACATCATGAGTCGTAGCCTCTGAGCACGCATCGATCAGATCGTCTTTAGAAGCGATCCCCCTATTGATCAGGCAGCGGTTTATGGCGCGATATCGTATGAGTGCGTCTTTATTGGCGGGCATTCAGCGACTTTTTTTCGGAATGCAGATACACTGCATTCGGTCATTGTTCCTTTGAATCAAAGAAAAGGAATTATGAAGGATCAAATCTATAAACAACGGTTTTTTGAAGCGGGAAATTCGGAATTTGCTGTTTCCATTTCAAGGGTAATGAGCTCCAACGGGTCATATATCTATGTGATCGATAGTTCGGAGAACATGTTCGACTTCAAGGATTTCAAAATGCCTGTCTTCGACAGCTGGGCTGAAGTATGGGACTATTACACCTCCAACTATCCCGGATGGTGGAATTACAAGCCATTTTTCATCCACAGCAAGGTGAATGGATTTCTGCTTTTGGAATTGCGCAAAGCCATCCGTAGCCTCAGCATCGCGGGCAAGGATTTCTGGCAAAATGCCATTCGTCCGTTCTGGAAGAGTTGTCTGAAAGAGGACCTGCAGGAGTTGCTTCGATAGGCACATGATCCTTATCAGCCATTTCATCCGGACTGATCTACCTACTTTTACCCCCATGTCCGACGAAATGAAACCCTGCCCTGTATGCCAATCCCCATACGGCTATTTCTCCGGTAGAACCATGTGGGTCTGCCCGGAATGCGGAAACGAATGGGACCCGGCTGAAGAGGTTAAAGAAGAGGAAGAAGGACTCGTGGTCAAAGACGCGAACGGGAACCGATTATCCGACGGCGATACAGTTGTCGTGGTCAAGACCCTGCCGGTAAAAGGAGCATCCGGTCCGATCAAACCAGGAACGAAGGTGAAAAACATCCGCTTAGTTGAAGGCGATCACAATATCGATTGTAAGATCGACGGTTTCGGCGCTATGGCGCTGAAGTCAGAATTCGTGAGAAAGGCCTAGGTCAGCCGCTGAAATACCCCATCACCAGGTAGAATACCCCGATCATGAAGAGCATGTAAAGCACCTGATAGGGGAAAAGAGAGACCTCCTCGCGTGCTTCTTTCTCCGTACGCTTTCCGCTTAAAGTCCGATAGATCCTGTAGGCTCCAATTACCGGAACCAGCCAGACCATGGTGTCAAATCCATCGAAGTACGAGTAGAGAATGAAGGTGATCAAAGCGAAGCTCACAAACTCGATCAAAGCTGTTCGTGTCCTTGAATTCATTGCCTCAAGTTACAAATTATTGGTTTAAGTGTACGTGAATACCTTGATGTGGAGCCTATTTACTTGTGCTACATTAACAAAGACAATTGATTACCTTCCCAAAAAAAGTATGCAACATCCTAGTTTGTTAAAGTACATATTCATCATTGCTGTTTTATCATCCTGTGTTAAAAAAGAGTTGAACGAACATGCAAATGGCCCTGAGCATCGAAATCAGTACTCGGATTCACTTGTCAAAGCGGAAAATGCATACATCATTGAATTGAATATTCGTTTTGCCGAAGAACAATACAACTCCTTGCTAGATGAGTACTTTGAATTGAAAACAAATTCAAGTGGTGATACAATATACCGACCTATCATGTTGGAAATTGCGTCAGCACGTCCCATGGTTCAGCATACTCCGGATTCTACTTCGAATACAATCACAGAAGTTGAATACACCATGGAAGTGCCAAAATGGAGCGTTGTTCCAATCAATTTCTTGAAGATTGCCTCAGTTGAGATGCTAGACGGTGAAATGCAAATCGAATATGAAAGTTCAGATCCCCCCGAGGGCTTTTCAGATCTGGTGGAATTTTTTGACAAACAGGTAAGACCTGTGCACTTGAAATAGAGTCCTCACCCCTGCCTCTAAAGTAAATTGATTTACTTGGACTTCTGACCAGCTCAGAGCGTCAATCACTGAAGGAACAGCAACTACACCGATAACTCCGCATAGCTCGCGCAGTGATCCGAATGATTGTCCTCCGGTAGGATGGCGCTGCTCTTCAGAGCATTCCCCAGTGGCTCAGAGATAGCGATATAATCGATGCGCCAACCCTTGTTCCGTGCTCTTGAATTGGCTCGGAAACTCCACCAGGTGTAATTGTCAGGCTTGGGATTCAATGTGCGAAAAGTGTCCACGAATCCGCTATCGAAGAACTTGCTCATCCATTCCCTTTCCTCCGGTAAAAAGCCTGACGATTTCTTGTTGCTCACCGGATCGTGGATGTCGATCTCCCGGTGGCAGATATTGTAGTCGCCACAGATCACGAGATTCGGATGTGTCTTGCGTAACGCAGCTACGTGATCATAGAAGTAGTCCAAGAATTCAAACTTCACGTCTTGTCGAATATCTCCGCTGGAACCAGATGGGAAATAAGCACTGATCACGGAATAACCATCGAAGTCCGCACGAACCACGCGCCCTTCGTAATCGAACACTTCATGTCCGCATCCGTACTCCACATGCTTCGGTTCCTCCTTGCAGAGGATCGCCACCCCGGAATAGCCCTTTTTCTGGGCAGAATACCAGTAACAATGGTATCCCAGGTTTTCAAATTCCGACACGTCAAATTGGTCCGCGTTCGCTTTTAATTCCTGAAAACAGACCACATCCGCATTCTCCCTGGCCAGGAATTCTACAAGTCCCTTGCGCATAGCAGCGCGGATCCCGTTCACGTTATAAGTCAATACCTTCATAGTTCGTTCAAATGCCTAAATGCTCTTCGTCGATCGGTCGGGTTTGCTCCCATTCCTCGAATTTTTGAAGCTCTCCCCGAATGTTCTTGATGACGAACGCAATGATACCCGCATCGTCAATAAAACCCAAACCGGCAATGAAGTCCGGGATCACATCAAATGGGTTCACGAAATAGATGATCGCCGCCAAAGCGTACAACAAAGTGTTCACTGAAACACTGCGATAATCGCCAGAGACATACGCGCCGACCAAGCGCTGAAGCGTCTTCAGATCATCGCTGAATTTGCTAATATCCTTTCGGTGACTCTTCGCCTTCTTGATCGCCTTATCGACAAGCGTGCGCGTACGGCTCCCGTCCTGCAAGAGTTCACGGGCTTTCTCCTTGGCTTTGTTAAAGCCGCGTGGCGCATTTTCAGAGTTTTTGTGCATTGTTTACGTCATGACAAACATAGCCATCTGGAAACGTGACCAACATTAAGTTCAGAATATTTCAGTAGCGGTAGAACACGTACTTCCCATAGTTCCTAAAAAAACCTGTAAAACTGAACTTGAAAAGCCATCGTTTCAGCCCATGTAAACGGATACCCGAGTCCTTCAGGACTTTTTCATAGATCATTCTGTTTTCACGTGTGTACCCCAGGATCCCGAAGTAAATATGTGCGGGTAAGACGGTTTTGTCGCCGACCAACCAGCAGTGAAATCGACATAGCTTCAAAGCATCCTCCATTTGCTTGCTGAGTACATAATCTGCTTTGCCTTTCAGAACGAGTTGCTTGCCCCTGGTCTTCTTCAATATCTCTTTCAGATCGCTGATGCTGATCTTGACATTAAACCTACTATCCTCGTTGAACTGATTGAATATCAGTAGATAATGCTCCGCGCCCACATAGTTGTTCCCAAGCCGTTTGGCAGTTTCTTTAGCTGCGATCAGTGCATTCTTGGCTTCATTTGAAAACGGTCTGGCCATTGGTGGGTTTGCCCTTCGGGTGGAGCCAAAAGTACAGATCATCTGTCGAATTCTGCGCTCATATTCCGAACGGGATTTATCATCTTAGAAACATAGAACTTGCCCTCAATTCATTGGAGATTTCTTCCAGTTCATATTTCAATGTATTGGGAAGTGTCCATAGCGCTGGTTTTCAGATGCATACTCGTTGATAAAATTACACGAAGCCGCGTGTGTTTACGTTTATCATTGCAGGTACGGTATTTGAACTATACCCCTCGAACTTCCATGAAAAAGTGGCTGATCATATTTCTGGTCTTCAGCGCGGCTTTTAAGTCGGCGACGCCTCCCCTATTCCCGGAAGGCAAGTCGTGGGTCGACAAGCAAATGGCGTCCATGACGCTCGATCAAAAGATCGCACAGTTGATGATGATCGAAGTGCGCCCAACCTATGGCGCAGCACATTTGGCTTCGGTCAAATCCACGATCGACAAATACGATGTAGGCGGTGTCATCTTCTTCAAAGGCGATCCGCTGCAGCAGGTCAAGCTGACCAACGAATACCAGAAAATGAGCAAAGTGCCTCTGATGGTAGCCATCGACGGCGAGTGGGGACTGGCCATGCGACTGAGCAATACCACCTCATATCCATATCAGATGGGGCTGGGTGGTATCCGCGATAACGACGTCATTTATAAAATGGGCCGACAGATCGGTCGCGATTGTCAAAGAATGGGCATACATGTCAACTTCGCTCCGGTGGTCGACATCAACAATAACCCGAACAACCCGGTGATCAATTACCGCTCCTTCGGAGAGAACAAGTACAACGTGGCGGCCAAAGGTTGGGCATATGCCAAAGGCATGCAAGACGAGAAAGTGATCGCATGTGCCAAACATTTCCCGGGTCATGGCGATACGGACGTCGATTCGCACAAAGACCTTCCGGTCATCAAGCACAATATGAAGCGTCTTGAGAGCGTGGAGATGCATCCATTCAAGGAACTCATCGACAGTGGTGTGATGAGCGTCATGACAGCGCATTTATACATTCCGGCCATCGACAAGCGCAAGCGTGTGGCGATATCCATTTCCGACAAAGCGATCAACGGAATTCTTCGCGACAAACTCGGATTTCAGGGACTCGCATTCACTGACGCGCTCAACATGCAAGGTGTGGCCAAATACCACGAGACCGGTGCTTTGGAGGTGAAAGCACTGGAAGCCGGAAACGACATCTTACTCGGTCCGGTGGATGTTGGTAAGGCCATCACGATGATCAAGAAGGCGATCGACGACGGCACACTCAAGCTGGACTATATAGAGAACAAGGTGCGTAAGGTGCTGCATGCAAAATACTTTGTGGGACTGAACAAGTTCGAGCCGATCCAGGAATATGGACTGGAACAGGATCTCAACAACGGTTACTCCACCTATTTGCTTCATAAGCTCATCGAAAAGCAGGTCTGCGTGGTTCGCAACGAAAAGGGCTTGCTGCCTATCGATGTGGCAGATGATCTCAAGATCGCTACTGTGGCCATTGGGGCATCAACAACCACCGAGTTCCAAAAGACCATTTCCAAATATCACGACGCCACACATTTCCATACGGCTTCTTCGACGAGCGGTTCAGCGCTGGTTGTATTAGAACGCGAGCTGCGCGACTACGATCTGGTGATCGCATCCTTACATGGCACAAGCAAGTTCCCATACAAGAACTACAAGGTAAACCCGCAGTCGGCCAATATCCTCGAAGCGATCGGTAAGCGCGTTCCGGTAGTATTCGTGGATTTTGGGAACCCATACAATCTGAAATACTTCCAGGGACAGCATACCGTGGTCATGGGTTATGAAGACCGCGATGTGCATCATCAAAAAACCGCCCAGGCACTCTTTGGAGCCATTGGCGTGGATGCAAAACTGAGCGTCACTGTAGGTGAATACAAGGAAGGCGAAGGCGTGAGTTATAAGCCTCTCCCGCTACTCCAATACGGCGTCCCGGAAGAGGTCGGCATGAACTCCGAGCTCATGAAAAAGATCGACAAGGTAGCTGAGGAAGCCATCAGCATAAAGGCAACTCCCGGTTGTCAGGTTCTCGTGGCTCGACACGGAAAAGTGATCTGGGAGAAGTCTTATGGGTACCACACATACAGCAAGAAACGACGAGTGGAGGACGAGGATCTATATGATATCGCCTCACTCACCAAGATCGCCGCGACCACTATTTCACTCATGAAACTGGCGGAAGACGGTGCGATCGATCTGGATGATGAGTTGAGCCGATACCTCGGTGACCTCGACACCACGAACAAGAAAAAGATCACCATTCGCGATGTGCTCACGCATTCCTCCGGACTCAAAGGCTGGATCCCATTCTACCGCGCCACAGTAGCTGATCCTATCGCATACGACTCCATTTACCATACCACACCGGATGACCGGTTCTGTATCAAGGTCGACGACGACCTTTACATGTGCAAGGACTACCAGGAAGTCATCTTCGGCGAGATCTATACTTCGGATGTGGACCGTCCGGGCCATTACCGCTACAGCGATCTGGGAATGATACTCCTTCGCTATCTCGTGGAGAAAGTCACTCATACACCATTCGACCGATACGTGGACAGTGTATTCTACCAGCCTATGGGCTTGCGTAAACTCACCTATCATCCGCTGCGAAAGTTCAGCAAGGACGAGATCGTCCCGACCGAGAAGGACGCCGATTTCCGCAAGGGCGTGATCCACGGATATGTGCACGATCCCGGAGCTGCTATGCTTGGTGGAGTAAGCGGACATGCAGGCTTATTCTCCAACGCTTCCGATCTGGCGGCATTGATGCAAATGCTCATGTACGGCGGTGTGTACAACGGCTATCGGTTCCTGCACCCCAAGACGGTCAAAGAATTCACGTCGTACCAAATTCGGGGCTCCAGACGTGGTCTTGGCTTCGACAAACCAGAACCGAGTTCGCGCAAGATCAACCCAACCTCAGACTACGCCTCAGGTCTCACCTTTGGCCATAGTGGTTTCACCGGTACCCAAATGTGGGCCGACCCACAATACGGACTCGTGTACATCTTCCTTTCGAACCGAGTCCATCCGAGTTCCAACAACAAGCTTCTCATCCGCAAAAGTGTACGCACGGAGATCATGAATGCGATCTATGAGAGTATGAAGGGGGAGAAACTTCAAGGGTAATTGAACCCAATAACCAGCACAATCATTACTTTTATTGGCGATTATTTCACTTGGTATGAAGAATCCCTCCATTTACACAAATGCACCCAAGTACGCTCATTACTATATAGATCAGGTTGAGTCGAATGATTTGATCACAGAGTTTGAGAAAAGTAAAGAACTAACACTCGCCACGTTCAAGCTGATCACCTCGCAGAACGAAAACTATTCGTTTGCACCTGGTAAATGGACAGTGAAACAGGTCATGCGACATGTCGTTGATATGGAACGGATCTTTGCGATCGGGGCATTTCGTTTTTCTCACTTCGATAATACTGAGTTGCCGGGCGTGGAAGAAGATGACTATGTGGATGAACGAATACCCGAGATCAGCCTATCGGATCTCAAAGATGAGTATCTCGCTGTGCGCACTGCAACTGTTTGGATCTACAGAAACAGCACCGATGAAATGCTCGACTTCAAAGGAATAGCTAACAAACAACCATACACCGCCAGATCTCTGGGGTTTGCCACGATCGGGCATAACATTCACCATTGTAACGTGATTCGGGAAAGGTATTTGGGTATTTAAACACTGCGACACATATGAAAGAATCCTTCGTCCTTAAAGAAACACTTGAATCCGAACCTTCCACGATCTATCAAGCCTGGTTAGACGGTGAGCTGCACAGCCAAATGACAGGTGGAGAAGCCCATTGCAGTAACAAGATAGGCGGCAGCTTTTCGGCGTGGGACGGGTACATTACCGGTAAGAATATTGAGTTGGTCGAAGACAAAAAGATCGTACAAACCTGGCGAACCACTGAATTTGAAGAAGAGGACGAGGATTCAATCCTTAACATTGAGTTGACAAGAACGTCGAACGGTGCAACGGAGATCACGTTGACGCATACCAATATCCCCGAAGGTCAGACCCAATATGAGCAAGGCTGGATCGATCATTACTTCAGTCCAATGAGAGACTTCTTTAACGGCGAACAGGAATAATCATTCAAAACGTTTTGGAAATCAAAGCACAATTGAAAGACGTCCAGATCCTCCAGCGTGAGTTGACTCCGCAGGAAACCGAACAGGTAAACGCCGGATTCGATGCACTCAGTCTGGAAGAAGGTGTAGCATTGGAAAGCAGGGAACCCATCAATCTGTTGGCTATGAAGGAAAATGAACTGATCGGATGTGCCACGGGATCGGCACACAAGAACGGAGAGGAATATACCGGCTGGTTCCATCTGACCGATCTGTACGTGGAAAAGGAATATCGCGATCAGGGAATGGGTTCGGAGTTACTCAATGAGTTGGAAGAGACGCTCCGGCAAATGGGAATCCGACACATCTGGCTCTGGACATCGGCGGAGCCAACGCTCCGGTTTTATAGAAGACACGGATACACCCAATTCACGGAAATGGAGAACTGGTACTCTGACGGGAGCAGCCGGATTGGAATGAGAAAAACAATAACGTAAATGAGCTTCCTCAAAGCTGAATGGCGAAAACTGGCGATTGCCAATTATTCTATTGACAAGCAGTTGCTGGATGAATTTGTTCCCTTCGGAACTGAACTGGATCTATGGAATGACAAGTGCTATGTCAGCCTGGTTGGGTTCATGTTTCTGAACACTAGACTCTTGGGGGTGAAAGTACCTTTCCATGTCAACTTTGAGGAAGTGAATCTGCGTTTCTACGTCAAGCGATTTGAGAACGGAAAATGGAAACGAGGTGTAGTCTTCATTAAGGAGATCGTTCCCAAAAGAGCACTGACTTTTGTGGCAAATACCGTCTACAACGAGAACTATGAAACGATGCCTATGTCTCACCGATGGACCGAAAACGAACGCGAGCGGACCGTTGAATACCGCTGGTCAAAGAATGGAAAGAACTACAGCTTCGAGGTCAACGCAAGCACAGACAGTCATGAAATAGCTCCGGAGAGTGAAACAGAATTCATCACGGAACACTACTGGGGTTATGCAAAAGTATCCGATGAAAGATCCAATGAATATGAAGTAACGCACCCTAAATGGAGAGCCTATCAAGTGAAAGATTACGTGATCGAAGTGGACTTCGGCGCAGTGTACGGCGATGAATTCGGATTTCTGAATTCATTGCAACCCTGTTCAGTCATGCTTGCGGAAGGGTCAAAGATCACCGTGGAGAAGAAACGAACTCTAAAAAGCGATCCTGACTGATAATCCGATCCGAACTACTTTGGATCAGATCGACAACATCAACCGCACTAAAAAATTCCTCCCCGCCTGCGGGTAGACATAGTTATAGCTTGCCCTTTGTTCGCCTAGGAAGCCGCCAAATGTGTAGCCATTTGGAGCATAGTCCACATCTAGCAAGTTGTTCACTTGTCCGCTCAGCTCCCAGCTGCTCTTGCCCATTTTGAAGCGATAATTTGCTCTAAGGTGCATGAGGTAGAACCCTTCAAGCATGCGATCGGAACTGGAGGAATTGTCGAGGAACTGATCGCTCACCGCTTTCTGGATCAGACTCAGGTCCAGTCCTTTCAAAGGATGGTAGTTCAACACCAATGAAGCGATATAAGCGGGTGATAATGCCAGATCCGTGTTCTCGTGTACCACTTTCACCTGACCACCGTTGTCCCAGTCCTCCACGAATTCCACGTAGTTCACGATCTTATTCATGGAGAAATTGGCATTCCCGGCGACCTCCCATTTGTCGTTCAAGGTATAACCTCCTTCCAGCTCCACGCCACGTCGATAGCTGCGATCCACGTTCTCCCGTGTAGCGGCTCCTACATCATTGATCCGACCGGTGAGTACCAATTGATCTTTGTACTCCATGGCATATAAGTTTCCGCGCAAATAGTACTTCTTACGTTCCCAGCGGGTGCCTAGTTCGATGTTGTGCAGGCGTTCGCTCTGTGGTCTACTTTCAGGCGATGACTCAACGTAATCCGTGCGCACGGGTTCTCGATTGGATTGTGCATAGGAAAGGTATGCATTCGTGAATGCCCCCAGCTTATAGCTCAAACCGACCTTCGGGTTGAAGAACAAGAAATCCTCCTTTCGGTCTATGGGGTTCTGATTCCGGTCGGGTCCCACGAATTCGTAGTTGATCCATCGCACCTGCAGATCTGCAAACGCTGTGACCTTCTTTTTGATCGTTCGTGTGTGCTTGAGGAATGCATTTGCCTCTTGTTTAAGCGCTGTGTTCTGATAGTATCGGTCTCCCAATTCGCTGTTGGAGGCATACTCTGCCCAGATCACCTCTCCGTAATGTTCTCCTTCGTACTGTTGTGCCGCTATACCCAAATTCCAAACTCTGCTGGAACGTCGATGTTCCATTGAAGCCATCGCACCGTAAAAGTGGTTGTCGAGCCAGCGACGTCTAATGAAATTACCGTCAGATATCGTATCCCCACCGATGAACAAAGTATCCATTCCATAGAATGCGAAATCGGTATCATCAAGCCAGTTCTCGGTATTCTGGAATTGCTCATAGTAGCCGTATCCTCTCGTATAGTGGACTGCCGTTTTTAGGGAGAGACGCTTGTTGAACTGATGTGTGAAGAATCCCTGATAATGGTCTTGATTGTAGTTGTCGACCTCATTCTCGTACGTGTAATAATTGTATGTGCTGTTGTCACTGTTCTCGAGATTCTCACGATAGCTACCATAGATCCCAAGGTCATCTATGAAAGTAGTCAGTGCAGCCTCGTCCCCTCTGAATTTTGGCTGAGGTACGCCGTACCAGGCCTGATAAGTGCGCTCGAACCCCTTCATGACCACGAGTTTGAGCAGACTCTTTTTCCAATAACGACCGGCAGTCAGGAACATGGAACTCAGATCTGATGACGCTCGATCAATAAATCCATCCGACTTGATACCCGAAACGCGCCCCTGAAGTCCCCATTGTCCG
>VMDK01000127.1 GCA_008080835.1 Sphingobacteriia bacterium
CCAGAGAAGATCTTTCCATGATCATTCGTGTTCCTCGGTCAACCAATTTGGCATTACTTAGTTGCATATCCACCATCTTGCTTCCCACGACGCGTCCCAGTTTGACCATCACGGCCGATGTGATCATGTTCAAGACCATTTTTTGAGCAGTTCCCGATTTCATTCGGGTGCTTCCTGTCACGACTTCCGGGCCGACGATCACTTCTACCGGAAAATCAGCGATCTCGCTCGTTTGACTCGCAGCATTGCAACTGATGGACCCACAACCAACTCCATTCGCTTTACAGTCTCTCAAACCTCCAAGGACGTAAGGGGTCTTACCGCTGGCACTGATGCCAACGACGAAATCTCCGTCATTGACCCCGTGCGCTTCAAGGTCTTTCCAGGCTTGTACTGTGTCATCTTCGGCGTGCTCTACCGCCTTTCGTATAGCTCCATCGCCTCCGGCAATGATCCCTATGACCCAATCGTGAGGCACTCCATATGTGGGTGGGCATTCGCTGGCATCCAGGATACCCAATCTTCCGCTGGTTCCGCTTCCAATGTAGAATAACCGACCACCGTCCTTCATTCGATCGTACACGGCGTCTATCAATGCAATGATGGACGACGAAGCGTCGGCTACAGCAAGCGCAACTTTCTCATCCTCACGATTGATAGCGTCGACGAGCTCTGAGGTGCTCATTTTGTCGAGATCGGAGTAATGGGAATCCGATTCAGTGGACAGGTGTTCCATTGCTCAAAGATAGGTTTTCAAAGCATCCGAAAAATAGACAAAAGACAAGCGCATTTTTTCGAGGTGCGCACGTTCGGGTCAAAAAAAAAGCGGCAAATGCCGCTTTCTTTTTTAGTTATCTCCTTTTGCTCGGTTCTCCCGACGATCTCGGTAATTTCCTCCACCGCGATTTCTGTCGTTTCTTCCTCTTCCTCCTCTGTCGCGATCATTTCTTCGATCACCACGTGGACCACGGTCGCGACGTTCGCGACGCTCAGGCTCCACATAACCTTCCGGTTTCTCAAGAAGTGCTTTTCTGGACAATCTCAGTTTTCCTGATTTTTCGTCTACCTCAAGAAGTTTCACCTGAACGATGTCACCTTCTTTGATAACGTCTTCCACATTATTCGTGCGCTCCCAGGATATCTCAGAAATGTGCAGAAGTCCTTCCTTGCCTGGAAGGATCTCAACGAATGCTCCGAAATCGAGTACGCTCTTCACAGGGCCTTCGTAAGTTTCACCTACTTCAGGATCCTCACAGATACCATCGATCTTCGCTTTCGCGTTTTCGAGGTCTTCCTTATTCGCACTCATGATCTCCACAACTCCCATTCCATCAACTTCATCGATAGTAATAGTAGTGTTTGTTTCTGCCTGAAGCTCCTGAATGACCTTTCCACCGGAACCGATCACGGCACCGATCTTGTCTTTCGGGATCTCGAATTTCACAATTCGCGGAGTATGTTCTTTCAGGTCGGTGTTTGCACTTGACATGGTTTTCTCCATTTCATCAAGTACGTGAAGTCGGCCTTCTTTTCCTTGCATAAGCGCTTCTTCCAGCACCTCATAAGACAGACCATTCACTTTCATGTCCATCTGACATGCGTACAATCCGTCGCGGTTTCCGATCACCTTGAAGTCCATGTCTCCCAAGTGGTCCTCATCTCCGAGGATATCGCTGAGGATGGCATACTTACCACTCTCTTCGTCAGAGATCATTCCCATGGCGATACCTGAAAGTCCTTTTTTAACCTGGATACCTGCATCCATCAAAGCCATGGATCCCGCACATACAGTTGCCATGGATGATGATCCGTTACTTTCCAGGATATCAGAAACGATACGAACTGTATATCCCACATCTTCCGGAAGCATGCGCTTCAACCCACGCGATGCCAGGTTTCCGTGTCCGATCTCACGACGACCTGGTCCGCGATTCGGTCGAACCTCCCCTACGGAGAACGCCGGGAAGTTGTAGTGCAACATGAAGTCGCTGTATCCTGATTTATTCGGACTATCCAATAATTGCTGATCGAGTTTCGATCCCAGTGTCACGGTAGTGAGGGACTGTGTCTCCCCACGTGTGAACAAGGCCGAACCGTGAGCAGATGGCAATACATCCACTTCTGTCCATATTTGTCGGACTTCGTTCTTAGCGCGTCCGTCCAGGCGTCCACCGGTCTCAAGCACCATATTTCGGATGGCCTCTTTCTTGATCTTCTTGTAATAGCGTTTCGCAAAAGATATCGTCTCATCCTCTACGTCTTCACCAAGTGACTCGATGAACTCATCCAAGATAGCTTCGAATCCTTCGTTCCGCTCATTTTTTGAGGATGGCTTTTGGGCAAAATCATAGATCTTCTGGTAACATACCTCTCGAACCTGCTTTTCAACTTCTGGATCTTCAGGGTCACCTGCGTATTCACGTGGCTCAGGTCTTCCGCCTAACATTTCGCACAATTCCAGCTGTGCCGCACATTGTTTCTTAATGTATTCGTGCGCTACTTTCAGTGCTTCGATCATGTCCTGCTCAGAGATACCATCCATCTCTCCTTCAACCATCGTGATATCCGCTGCAGTACCCGCAACGATCATGTCGATGTCGCTGTTCTCCATCTCATCGCGATAAGGGTTGATGATGTATTCCCCATCCACTCGACCCACACGAACTTCTGAGATCGGACCTTCGAATGGAATATCTGTGATGGTCAGAGCAGCTGAAGCCGCTAAACCTACAAATGTATCAGGCATCACATTGTCATCAGATGAGATCAGCTGAAGCATGATCTGTGTTTCATTGTGATAATCACCCGGAAACATCGGACGAAGTGCCCTGTCGACAATACGACAGATCAATACTTCGTAATCAGAAAGGCGTCCTTCTCTTCGAAGGAAGCTACCTGGTATTCTACCCACTGAGGCGAATTTCTCCTGATAGTCTACCGACATCGGAAGAAAATCAACGCCTTCACGTGCTTTTTTACTTGATACTACTGTGGCGAGGATCTTCGTTTTTCCTACGCTCAATACAATGGCCCCATCGGCCTGACGAGCCATTCGGCCCGTTTCGAGTTTGACGACTCTACCGTCGCCAAAGTCTAAAACTTTCTCTGTTGCTTCTAATTTCATTTTCAATCGTCATTATTGCGCCTCCTGAATTAGGGCGACTTGGAATAAAGATGGACAAAAAAAAGGCCTTTAGTCTTGTACTAAGGCCTTTCTTTATATCTCATATTATGTCTTGAGTCAAATCTGATTACTTTCTCAGACCGAGTTTTCCAATGATATCACGGTAACGGAAGATGTCTTTCTTAGCTATATAGTTCAAAAGCGCTCTGCGCTTTCCTACAAGCTTCACCAAACTCAATTCCGCTGAGTAATCCTTTTTGTTCTCCTTCAAATGCTCAGTCAAGTGTGAGATCCTGTGTGTGAACAGGGCGATCTGAGCCTCCGCCTGACCAGTGTTCGTTTCACTTCCGGCGTGCTCTTTGAAGATGTCTTTCTTAATGTCTGCAGTCAATTTCATTCTTACCGCTTTGATTCTTGAATCGTGTTCCTTCTAAATAAGTCGGCAAAAATAAGAAATATTATTCCTAACCGCAACAGTTTAGGGAACTAAAAATAGAGTGTGAGCTTGCCCGACTCTGGAGGGTGTAAAGAGTAAGGGCGAAGGGCAAGTGAACAGGGAATATCCCGAAACCCTAAACCCATGTCTAATAGGAGCCGGCCCAGCGTCGCATGCCCCATTCCAAAGCCAGCAAGCCGAAGATGAGATAGAACAACCACTTCATGTCAATGATGTCCTTGAACGTGGAATAAGACCGCACAACACTCTCAGAATTGCCGTTTTCTACCAGGGATCTGACTATTCGCGACACATCATCCGGGAGTGGATATGCGAACAGTCCATTGCTGTTTTCAGCAACCTGACGAAGCATTTTATGATCTGCGGTGAGTCTGAGCTGTTCGATCACCAGCGGTTTCACAATGAAACTTCCCGCAGCGTTCAATGCACGACCGGCCATAGTGGTCTTGGCTGTGAACGAGTATGAGCCGGGTGGTAAACTGCCTGGTTCCAGATGATAGAAACGCCCTCTCGGTACAAAATTGTAATTGAAAACCTCGCCTGAGTCATTTCGAATGATCAACTCGACGTTATTCTTGTTCACCGCCTCGTAGTTGTCGTTGTATACCTCTGCGCGAAAAGTGATCTGCTCGTTCTCGAACAGATTCCTCTTGGATGGGAACACGCGGAACTTCCGACTGTCTTCTTTCAGGGCCAGGAACTGAACGAGCTTTGAGAAGAAATCAGAGAACACCTCGTTGTTCTCTCGCTCTTCGAATTCGTACAATTTCCAGCGCCAAAGACCTTCTCCGCAAAAGACTAATCGCTTATAGCGATCCGCCTTACTAAGGACCAGTAGTGGCATCTGAGTTTTGACCTGACCGATCTTCTGAAGCAAGGCTGTATGTCCATTTCCACGACTCTGGTATTGTCCGAACGGAACGATCAGAGGCGGAAACGTATTGAGGAATGCGCTGTTCTCGTCATCGAGTTCGAAGAGATCGAATTGTCGGTTCCAGCTCCCTTGAGCCTGATTATAGTTGCGATTATTTCCCTGAATGGTCACATCTGCACCGAGTGAATTCCAATGGCTGATCGACGTCGCAGTTCCCAAAATGTTCAACATGGGGATCTGACGATCGCGCAACCCTTTGAGATAATCCAATTCCATCCCATTGGTTGGCATCTGGTGGGTGATGACCAGATCGAAGCGATCCTTGTCAACCGAGCTCAGATCTCCTAAGCGGACGTCAACTTCGTACTGATCCTTGGCTTCAATGAGCGAACGTAAAGCAGCAATATCGGGGTGAGGAGCATGAGCGCTGATCAATATTCGCTGTCGACCGTCGATGACCTCCGTAGCAGCATATGCAGTATTATTCCTCCGATTGTACTCGCCATCTGCGGGCGCAAAACGGACGATAAAATCATTGGAACCGTCTTTCGCGGCACTCAAGTTGAACCGTACAGTCTTGGTAAAACGATCCTTCTCGATCACTATGGATTCTGACCCTAGTTTGGAACCACCCGACCAGATGCTTACTTCCGACCGCACTCCTTCTGCTTTAGTGGCCAGCACATCCACCTCCACAGGGAATTCGTTTCCCAGAAATGTGATGGCATTCATGCGTACATCTTGAACAGAAAGGTCGCGGCGCACGGTGGTATCACCGAATCCGATAGTATGGACAGGTACGTCACTTTTCAATGCCGCATATCCCGGATGTTTCCCGCTGTTATAGATTCCATCGGACAGTAAAATGATTCCCCGGCCCCTGCTCCCGGAGAAGAGGTTATGTCGCTCTGCGATGACCGACTCGAGGTTCGATCGCTTTTGTGAAAAATCGACGCTTTCATTCAGTTCAACTCCTTCGCCAACTTGAATCCGGATCACCTCGAATTTATCCTTCAGGTTCTCTTCCAAGCCCAGTGCAACCTTGGGCAGGTTGTCCCTCACCAAAGCGCTATCACGTGACTGCACCATAGATGATGAGTTGTCGACAGCCAGTATAACCTGAGGTTTCTGTATATCGCGATCCACGTATTTCAACAGTGGATTGAGCAGCAGGATCGAAAGTAGCGTAGCACTGGCAAATCGCAGAACTGAGAGCAGATACAGGAATACTTTCGAGTTCACTCTCGGATTTCGCCGATTGCGGAAATAGAGTCCACCGCTGTACAAAGCACCGAGAAGGATGCAAAGGAAAATGAACCATATGGGTAATTCCGTGAAGAGCTCGAATGACATGGCGGCAAAGATATCGGGAGTGCAATAAATTCCTACGATTAACGAAGAGTGGTCGAGGGAATTGTATAAAGCGGTGAAAGCTTCGCTCAAGCCTCGAAGAATCATTAATTTCGCTGCCATAAAAGTCTGCAAATGAAGATCTCCTACAATTGGTTGAAATCATTCATCGAACTGAAAGAGGGACCACATGAAGTTGCCGCGGTTCTCACTCAAACAGGCCTTGAAGTAGAGCATGTGGATGAGATAGAAACCATCAAAGGAGGTTTGAGGGATCTGGTCGTGGGAGAGGTATTGGAATGTGAGAAGCATCCGAATGCCGACAAACTAAAGCTCACCAAAGTTGATCTCGGCAGCGGCGAACCTGTTCAGATCGTATGCGGAGCACCGAATGTGGCTCAGGGCCAAAAGGTCGTTGTGGCACCAGTGAATTCTACGATCCATCCGCTGGAAGGCGAGCCATTCCAGATCAAGAAAGCCAAGATCCGTGGTGAAGTATCCTTTGGTATGATCTGCGCAGAAGACGAGATCGGTCTTGGTTCGGATCACGATGGGATCATTATCCTGCCGGAAAATGTAAAAACAGGAACCCTTGTGAGTGATCACTTCAATGTTGGAACGGATCATTGTATTGAAATAGGCCTTACACCAAATCGCGGAGACGCCATTTCGCATTTCGGTGTAGCCCGGGATCTCAAAGCATTTTATGGCCGAGAGACTTGCTTCCCCACCATCGACCAAAGCGAATTCGGTGGTAGTGCTTCCATGGATATTGACATTCAGGATCTGGACGGGTGTCCGAGATATGCGGGTGTGCTCCTGCAAAATGTTCATGTCGGTGAAAGTCCTGACTGGCTGAAGGACCGCCTGAGAAGCATAGGTCTTAGCCCCATAAATAACGTGGTGGATGTGACCAACTTCGTCATGCACGAGATCGGTCAGCCGATCCATGCCTTCGATCTGGATCAGATCCATGGCGGGATCGTGGTACGACGCGCAAAGAAAGGTGAGAAGCTTACTACGCTGGATGACATAGTGCGAGAACTGGACGAACAGGATCTGGTCATTGCCGATCACAAAGGCCCATTGGCTCTAGCGGGTGTTTTCGGAGGTATCAATTCAGGTGTTTCAAATGAGACCAGATCGGTATTCATAGAAAGTGCCTATTTCGATCCGGGAACAGTGCGCCGAACGGCTAAGCGCTTTGCATTGAATACCGATGCCAGCTTCCGATACGAAAGAGGGACGGATCCAAACTTACCGGTAAAAGCTGTGCGCAGGATCGTTCAGCTCCTTTCCGAAGTTTGTGGAGCCACGGTCAATTCTGAACTCTATGATCACTATCCAAAAGCGATCGGGAATTTCGAATTTGAGCTCGATCTGAATTGGCTGAATACATTTTGTGGAACCACATTCCCGAGAGACAAAGTGATCTCCATTTTGAATGCTCTTGATATTAGCACCGAAGGTGATTCGGACACAATTCAACTGAGTGTTCCGCCGTATCGACCGGATGTGACTCGTCCGGTAGATGTAGCAGAAGAAGTCCTTCGCATCTACGGTTACAACGAAGTGGAAATACCTCGAAGAATAAGCATGACACCTGCGAATGCGGTTCATTTCGATAAACACAAACTACGCAATCGGGTAGCCGATCATTTAAGCTCATTAGGATTTCTTGAGATCATGAACAACTCCCAAACGAGCGAGGAGAAAGCATCTGAGAGTGCCGTGAAGATCCTTAACCCGTTGAGCAATGAATACGCTGTCATGCGCACTGATCTGATTTCCGGTGTAGTTGAAAGTTTGTCGTACAACTGGAAAAGAAAGATCCAGGACATCAGGGTATTTGAATTCGGCAACGTTTATAGTAAAACTGAAGATTCGTACAAAGAAGACGAGCAATTGATCATTGCCGGAACCGGAAAACTCAGAGAGGAGAACTGGTATGGTACAAGTGAAGAGTTTGACTACTTCTACTTGAGCAGTATGATCGACCAGCTCTTGGATCTCAGCAACATGGACAGTTCTGCGAAAGAGAATCTGGTGGAGTTTGGAAGACTCTCCAAAAAGCAACTGAAGCAATATGACATAGAATCCGATGTGATCTATGCGGTGATCGATTGGAAAAAATGGATCCGCAAAGCATCCAAAGCAAGATTCGAGCTTCAAGATGTTCCAAAATATCCACTGGTGAAACGCGACATCAGTGCGGTCATATCATCTGATACACCATTCGAGTCTATCGAAAAAGTAGTTCAAAAAGCTTGCGGCAAATATTTCAAATACCTCAACTGTTTCGATGTTTTTGAAGACGAGAAACTGGGTGCTGGAAATAAAGCCTATGCATTCAGCGTGTTCATGTATGACGAGGAGAAGACCATGAACGACAAACAGATCGACAAATTATTTGAGAAGATGTTGAAGGCTCTGGAAACTGAACTCAACGCATCCATCCGAAGATAATGAACCACCTCAGAGATAGATTCAATGAATTGGAAGACAAGCTGAGGAAAATCTTGTCAGAACTCAATTCCCTTCGCGAGGAAAACTCGAAATTAAAAGCCGAAAACTCTGATTTACAAGCCCTTATCGCTGAGCAAAAAAAGGACTTCAAAGATTTAGAGGAAAGCGATAATTTGGTTAAAATTGCAGAGAAGGTTTCCAATAATGGTGATCTGGATCCGGAAATCAAAAAACAGATCGATCGCTATATTTTGGAAATAGACAAATGCATTGCACTACTCAGGGAGTAGAAAAATGGGAGAGGAACTTTCGATCAAAGTCAATATTGGAGATCGCTTTTACCCGCTGAAAATAGAAGCCGAGGAGGAGGAAACTGTGCGTAAGGCGGCTAAATCAATAAATGAAAAGGCTCAATTTTACCAAGAGAATTTCGAGGTAAAAGACAAGCAGGACGCGATAGCGATGGCAGCGCTGGAGTTTGCCACGGAGCTATTGTCGAAGAACGTTGATACTTCAGAAATAGAGCGACTGGTACAAGGACGTATCAGCCAGTTCAACATCATGTTGAACGCCGCTTTGAGATAAGATCCCTCATATTTCAACCACCTGAGTTCAATTTAATCGTTTAGAGAAAATGGACTCAAATATCTTATTCATCATTTTATCACTGGTAGGAGGAATTGCTGTGGGAGCGGTGATCGCCTTCTTCTATCTCAATAGCAAAAGCGAAGGAAAGGCAGCTCAGATCGTAAAGGAAGCTGAGAAACAGGCGGAGCAGATCAAGAAGACCAAAAAGCTGGAAGCCAAAGAACATTTCCTTCAGCTCAAGAATGAACACCGACAGGAAATCAAGAATCGGGAGAAAAGCCTCAACGACGCGGAACATCAACTTCGAAAGAAAGAGCAAAGCCTGAGCGACAAGCTTCAACACCAGGAACGCAAACTGGAAGAAGTAGAAGCCATCAAACGGGAGATGGGCAAGCAAATGGAGATCGTGAAGATCAAACGTAGCGAAGCCGAAAAGCTCCACGAAAGCCAGGTTGAGCAACTCGAGAAGATCGCCGGTCTTTCGGCTGACGAAGCGAAGAAGAGTCTGGTGGAAGCGCTCAAACAAGAAGCTCACACTGAAGCACTGGTGCAGTCGAAGAACATTTTGGAGGAAGCGAAGCTAAGCGCAACGAAAGAAGCGAAGAGAATGATCCTCCAAACCATTCAACGTACTGCAGCGGAACAAGCCATAGAGAATACCGTCACCGTGTTCAACATCGAGAATGATGAGGTCAAAGGACGGATCATCGGACGTGAAGGACGGAACATCCGTGCCCTCGAAGCTGCAACAGGTATCGAGATCATCGTAGATGACACTCCCGAAGCGATCATCCTTTCGGGTTTTGATCCCGTTCGTCGAGAGATCGCTCGCCTGTCTTTATACCGTTTGATCACGGACGGGCGTATTCACCCTGCCCGCATTGAAGAAGTTGTCAAGAAAACTTCCAAGGACGTGAACGAAGAGATCCTCGAGATCGGTGAGCAAACTGTGATCGATCTCGGCGTAAACGGATTACATCCGGAGTTGATCCGATATGTTGGAAAAATGCGATATCGCTCTTCGTACGGACAGAACCTCCTTCAGCACAGTCGTGAGGTAGCTAACCTTTGTGCTACCATGGCGGCGGAATTCGGATTGGATGTCAAGCTGGCCAAACGAGCCGGACTACTCCACGATATCGGTAAAGTGCCCGATGACGACGCGGAGACTCCACACGCATTGCTCGGTATGAAGCTCGCTGAGAAATTCGGAGAGCATGCCGATGTCTGCAATGCAATTGGGGCTCACCACGACGAGATCGAAATGAAGAACCTGATCTCTCCGATCGTTCAGGCATGTGATGCCATCTCCGGTTCCAGACCGGGTGCGCGTCGGGAAGACAGCGAGGCTTATATCAAGCGTCTGCAGGATCTGGAGAAACTCGCTCTCGCATTTGACGGAGTCGAAAAGGCATTTGCCATCCAGGCTGGTCGTGAACTACGCGTGATCGTGGATGCCGATGCAGTCGAAGACAAGAAGTCGGATCTGCTTTCCTTTGACATCAGCCAGAAGATCATGAAAGAAATGATCTATCCAGGCCAGATCAAAGTGACCGTGATACGCGAACGTAGAGCTGTCAGCTACGCTAAATAAATTTCCTGAAACATTGAGGGCCTAGCCCTGTTCAGAGATGTGATAGTTCTCATAAGGCGAACTTCGCAGTAGCACATATCTTTGCACCCGCAATCCAGGTCATGATAGAAACGGACATCATCATCATCGGAGCCGGTCCGACCGGTTTATTCACTGTGTTTGAAGCAGGCTTGGTCAAACTGCGCTGTCATTTGATCGACGCATTGCCACAACCAGGTGGTCAGCTCGCCGAGATCTATCCAAAGAAACCGATCTACGATATTCCAGGGTTCCCGTCAGTTTTGGCCGGTGAACTCGTCGACAATCTGGTCAAACAAGCCGAGCCATTCAACCCGGGTTACACGCTGGGTGAGCGCGCTGAAAAGATCACCAAAACCGATGACGACCAATTCATTGTTACCACGAACAGAGGCACTGAGCACAAAGCTCCGGTGATCGCCATCGCAGGTGGACTTGGTTGTTTTGAGCCTCGAAAACCGGAACTGGATCGCCTCGAAGAATTCGAGGACAAAGGTGTTGACTACATCATCAAGGATCCTGAAAAATTCCGCGACAAGAAAGTGGTCATTGCCGGAGGTGGAGACTCTGCTTTGGACTGGACCATCTTCCTGGCCGATGTTGCAAGCGAAGTCACCCTGGTTCACCGCCGCAAAGGTTTCCGCGGTGCCCTCGACAGCGTTGAGAAAGTAGAACAACTGGCCGTAAAAGGAAAGATAGACCTGATCAAGACCGCGCAGATCACAGGCTTGAATGGGAACGGGACGTTGAGTTCGGTGGATATCGTGAATAAGGAAACCGAAGAAGAGATCCATCGCGACACAGACTATTTCATTCCATTATTTGGCCTTTCGCCGAAACTGGGACCGATCCGCGACTGGGAACTGAACCTGAACAAAGAATCCATCAGCGTCGACACTCTGGATTATTCGACCAATGTCCCGGGCATCTATGCCATCGGAGACATCAATGACTATGAAGGGAAACTCCGACTGATCCTTTGTGGCTTCCACGAAGCAACATTGATGGTTCAATCGGCATACAAACGCATCCACCCTGAGAAAAATCTCGTTCTGAAATACACCACAGTGAGTGGTGTAAATGGCTTTGAGAATTGAAAGACATCGTCACCATATTCGTCACGGATCTTGAAGGTACCGAACACGAGATCCAGGCTCCTACCGACATGAACCTGAACCTCATGGAAGCCATGAAGGCCAATGAGCTTTCGGTCAAGGCTACATGTGGCGGCATGGCCATGTGCGCTACCTGTAACATCCGCGTGCAAAGCGATCATGAACTGCCGGAAATGAGTGAAGACGAAGAAGCCATGCTCGACGAAGCATTCGTACTTGACATCGAAGGAAGTCGGCTGAGTTGTCAGATCCCGGTCTCGGAAAAGATCGATGGTTTGCGCGTGCAGTTAGGGGAGTTGACAGGGGAGTAAATCATCGCGCTCCTGTCGCGGTGCCACTAGAAACTTACTTTCGCGGATTTGTAATCCGTGACCCCAAACTGTCCGTAGTCTTTAGTCGTAGACGGTGACTACGGACTATTGCCACTTGAAAGGTCGTAGTCACCGCTCATTCCATTCGCTAAAGACTACGCCCAGTTAAGGCTTGTGGAATCCGCGACAGTGCATGGGGCTACAAGAAGCAACATAGCAGCAACGCTTTGTATAGTGGCTACGCTATTAATCGCGTAGCTTCATAGTACGACTCATCATACCGCTGCAGCTTACTTATTCATCAATTTCCACAGCTCGTCCTTGAGCTCTTGCATGTGAAAGCTGGTAACGGAGCTTATGAATAGATGTGGAACATCCTCAGGAAGGTCTTGCTCTATCTCGGACATCAGTTCTTCATCCAACATGTCGCTTTTGGAGATTGCCAGGAGTCGATCCTTGAACATAAGCTCTTCGTTGAACTTCTTTAATTCGTCCAACAGGATCTCGTATTCTTTACGGATATTATCGCTATCGGCCGGAACGAGGAACAACAGAACTGAGTTTCTCTCGATGTGCCGAAGGAATCGGTGACCCAGGCCTTTACCCTCACTCGCACCTTCTATGATCCCGGGTATGTCGGCAGCGATGAAACTCTTGAAGTCGCGGTATTTTACGATACCCAAATTCGGGGTCAGTGTAGTGAACGGATAATTTGCGATCTCAGGCTTGGCTGCAGTGATGACAGAAAGCAAGGTGCTCTTACCTGCATTCGGAAAGCCTACTAGTCCCACATCAGCCAGCACTTTCAGCTCCAGGATCTTCCATTCGTCTTTCCCGGGTTCTCCCGGTTGCGCGTATCGTGGTGTTTGGCGAGTAGACGATTTGAAATGCCAGTTGCCCTGGCCTCCCCTCCCACCTTCAAGTAGGATCTCGCGTTGACCATCCTCTGTGATCTCGAACAAGACCTCACCGGTCTCTGCGTCTTTTGCCACGGTACCCAATGGCACCTCTAAAACCTGATCCGCTCCATTCTTTCCGGTACGACGGTTCTTTCCTCCGTTCTGACCATTATCACAGATCACATGCTTCTGATATTTCAGATGAAGCAATGTCCAGAGCTGGGAGTTGCCAACCAGAACTACAGAACCTCCCTGACCACCATCACCTCCATCAGGGCCACCTTTGCTATTCCACTTGTCACGGAACAGATAGACACTCCCCGATCCGCCTTTACCGGATCGACAATTGATCTTTACGTAGTCTATGAAGTTCGGGTTGGACATGCTCCCTTATGATTTACTTGGGCAGTCCAAAGGTAATCAAGCTGCGCTTTGCGCTTTATCGATGGCCTCAGACAAATTGTTGAAAATTTCGTCGATGCTGCCCATTCCGTGCACGCGAACCAGCTTTCCCTGCTTCTCGTAATATTGGAGCAGAGGCTCGGTCTTCTGCTGATACTCGTTGAATCGGTTGCGGATCTTATCCTCACTCTGGTCGTCCGAACGACCGCTGATCTTTCCACGTTCGAGGAGCCTTCGAACCAGTTCGTCTTCCACTACCTCCAACGCCAACACGATGTGTATCGCAGTGTTCTTGTTGTTGAGCATATCATCGAGCACCTCACCTTGTTTGATCGTACGTGGGAAACCATCAAAAACAAAGCCTCGTGCTTCGCTATGATTGGTCAGGAAGTCCTCTACCATCGCAATGGTCACCTCATCAGGCACCAAGTCACCCCGATCGATGTAGGATTTTGCCAATACACCTAGCTCCGTCTCTCCTTTGATGTTAGAGCGGAATACATCTCCTGTCGACAGATGTGTGAGTCCGTATTTGTCCAGTATCTTCTCACTTTGAGTTCCTTTACCTGCACCCGGAGGGCCGAATATCACGAGATTGAACATGCTTTCTGATCTTTTTTTAGCGGGGCAAAGGTAGATTTATCGAGAAACTGGGCAAAACAATTACTGGTTTCTGGTTTGGGTTAGCGTTAGTAGCCTAAAGCCATGCCTTTAGGCTACTTTGGTCATGTGGAACTCACACGTTGTGTTGAGGTATCGTAGCTACTTTGAGCAAAGTCCTAATAGCTGTCATCAGACAAATACATACCCTATTCTCTAGGCTATTGGCTCAGAGAATTGTTTTTTTGAAAAAATTTTCATCGGGGTATGATACAGGCCGTGGTAAAGAAGGGAAAAGTTTTCGCTGAGAATGTGCCCACACCAATTGTTTCTAAAGGATCTGTTCTGATCAAGGTCGTGAACAGCTGCATTTCTGCAGGTACAGAAATGTCAAATGTTGCCATCACCGGGAAGCCGCTCATCAAGCGAGCAATGGAGCAGCCTGCAGAAGTAATGAAGGCACTCAACTTTGCCAGAGAAAACGGTATCCAGAAAATGGTTGCGCGTATCAAGGGCACCATTGAAGGAGGCAAACCAACAGGTTACTCCATCAGCGGGATCGTTATCGCCGTAGGTGAAGGTGTGACCGGAATCGAACCCGGAATGCACGTCACCGCTGCCGGGGCCGGATTAGCTAACCATGCCGAATTCGTGGATGTACCGGTCAATCTGGTCATGAAAATGCCCGATGGACTCGATTTCAAACGAGCTTCCACAGTCACTCTCGGTGGGATCGCCATGCAAGGTGTTCGACGTGCAGAATTGTCACTGGGTGAAGTTTGCGTAGTTCAGGGAGCCGGGATCCTCGGACTCATCGCACAACAACTGCTTCAAGCTTCCGGAGTGCGAACCATCGTTCTCGATCTCGACCCACACAGACTTGAGATCGCCCGGAATATGGGTGCAGAATACGCGCTGGATCCCACCAAGGAAGATATTGTCAAGAAGGTCGAAGCTATTACGGATGGTCACGGGGCAGATGCCGTGTTATTCACGGCAGCCACCTCATCGAACGAACCGCTTTCCACCGCGTTCAAAATGTGCAAGCGCAAAGGGCGCGTGGTACTTGTAGGCGTATCGGGTATGGAGATCAACCGTGGCGACATCTACAAGAAAGAACTCGACTTCCTGATCTCGACCTCTTATGGTCCGGGGCGATATGATGCCAATTACGAGCAAAAGGGTCTCGATTATCCATTCGCGTATGTGCGATGGACAGAGAACCGTAACATGGAAGAGTACCTGCGCTTGGTGAATAGTGGTGCGGTGAATCTCGACGAGATGATCAACGCTACCTTCCCGATCGAGCAGGTCGAAGAAGCCTACGAACAACTCAAGAACGGTCCGGCACCAAAGCCGATCATCACCATACTCGATTACGGCGAAGAGCTTGATCTGGGACAATTTGAACTGAAGGAAAAACGCATTGACCTGGTCAGCAAACCGGTGGATAAGGACAGAGTGCAGGTAGCGCTCGTTGGAACCGGAAGTTTTGCCACGGGAATGCACCTACCCAACTTGCAAAAGCTGGGTTCCAAGTTTGAATTGCGTGCCGTGTGTAACCGCAAAGGCCAAAAAGCAAAAGCCGTTGCCAACCAGTACAATGCGGCGTACGCATGCAGCGACATCGAAGAGGTGTTAGCCGATAAGGATGTGGATCTGGTCATGATCACCACTCGCCACGACAACCACGGCGAACTTGTGATCCGCAGTTTGAAAGCAGGTAAACATGTATTCGTAGAGAAGCCACTTTGCACAACCCGAGAAGAGCTCGTGGAGATCGAAAAACTCTGCAGCGCTGATGGTGCTCCCATGATCATGGTTGGTTTCAATCGCCGCTTCAGCAAGTACGCATCGGAGATCAAGAAACAGATCTCATCGAGGGTTAACCCGCTTTTTGTTCAGTACCGGATGAACGCCGGATATATCCCATTGGACCATTGGGTTCATGAGAATGGCGGACGTATCGTTGGAGAGGCATGCCACATCATTGACCTGATGTCATACCTGACCGGTTCAAGGATCGTCTCGGTAAGTCAGGAGAATTTGAGCCCTAGCACGGATAAGATCAGCATGCATGACAATCGTAGCATCGTCCTGAAGTACGAAGACGGATCTGTGTGCACGGTTCAGTATTTTGCCGTAGGCAGCAAGAAGTTCCCGAAAGAATACATGGAGGTTCACTACGACGAGAAGACCATCGTCATGGAGGACTACAAGAGCTTAACCGGATATGGTGTAAAGGTCAACGAACTGAAATCACAGATCTCGCAAAAAGGTCAACTCGAAGAGCTCGAGGCACTCGCCAATACACTGAAAAACGGTGGAGAATGGCCAATTGCGTTATGGGATCTGGTTCAGACCACCGATGTGACCTTACAGATCGAGAATCTGTAGTTAGATTTGAATCATGGAAAAAGTATCACGCTGCCCGGTTTGCAATAGCATCTCCCTGACCCGATTGGGGGATCATACATACGAATTCCCGGGCGACGACGTCAAGAACAATCTCATCAGTAAGAAGTACGTCCGACGTTGGATACTTTTTAAGCATATTCTAAAAACCGACGATAAAAGCACGGTCTTCCAAGTTGACATGTGTGGCGATTGTGGTTTCATCTTTTCCAACCCGAGATTCACAGCAGAAGAGATGGAACTCAAATACAAACTGATCGACGAACTGGGTTCGGTCAAAGCGCGAGTTTCCAACTATCCGGAAAAATACCGTGACATGCGCGCAAAGCGGATCTTCGATCTGGTTGATGGTTGCCGAGGTGATCTTGGTTTGACCGGTTCTGCTCGTGTGTTGGATTATGGCGGACAAGGTGGAGTCAACCTTAAATACTTCGATGAGAACGGCTACGCCTGTGAGGTGATCGACTACGAGGAATGGCCTATGCCCGGGAATGTGAAGTATGCCGGACGCACTTTGAACGACGTCCAGGGCAATCCTGAGATCGTCCTTTGCAACCACACCTTGGAACACGTAGTGGATCCCGTGGATTTCGTTTCCGGGATTGCCAATGTCATGAATAATGACTCCTTGTTGTATATCGAGGTTCCTTTAGGGGCCTTCTATCGTGAGTATCAGCGAGTGATGGATATAGAGCCGCTGACTCACGTGAATTTCTTCTCGGAGCAAAGCCTGAAAGAAGTTTGTGATCGCGCCGGATTGAACACACACTACCTTAAAACAGAGTATCAACAGCTTCAGACTGTGAAGTATTGGTGCATCAACATCGTGGTCGGAAAAGCTCCGGCACGGGAAAATATCAAACCGAGATCCACGTCTTCACAACTAGGCAAAAAATGGGGCTACTTCGGTGAAATGGCTGTTGACCGATTAATGAATCGCGTTCGAAAAGCTGCGGGAATGTCATGAATGCACATGATGTGCATTTCTGATCTCCTATCGTAATTCAAATCCCTGTACTTTCGTTATCCCAATAACTGAACCATCATGTGCGGCATTGCAGGTGTAGTTAATTTCAATGGTCTGAACGAAGAACACGAAACCCTTCTGTTCGGTGCGTGTAATGCGATGCAGCATCGTGGTCCGGACAATGAAGGATTCTACATCTCCGACAAATTCGCATTCGGGCAAAGACGCCTTTCCATCATCGATCTTTCCAGCACGGCAAACCAGCCAATGGCTTGCGAAGATGACGAAGTCATCCTAAGTTTCAACGGGGAGATATACAATCACGCTGATATCCGCAAGGAGCTGGAAGGAAAATACAACTTCAAGACTGACCATAGCGACACAGAGGCTCTCCTTTACGCCTTCAAGGAATGGGGCATCGACTGTGTGAAGAAACTCACGGGGATGTTCGCCATTTCCGTGTACGACAAACGCACGGACACCTTGTATCTGGTTCGTGATCCTATAGGGCAAAAACCGCTGTACTACTATCACGACAATGATGATTTTTATTTCAGTTCGGAGATCAATGCCTTTTTCGAAGCGGAGATCTGCACCAAAGAGATCCGCTCGGAATCCATTTATCATTACCTCACCTTTTTGACGGTAGATGCTCCATACACATTCTTCAAAGACATCTTCAAACTCGAAGCCGGAAAGTATATCAAGATCTCACCAAGTGGCATCGAGCATGGTACCTATTGGGATATCAGCGAGCATCTTCGCAACGTGTCAAAAGACCCGGTCGATGAAGCTACTACAAGAACCGAGCAGCTGCTGAGTAATAGCATGGAATATCGGAACATTTCCGATGCTCCAGTGGCACTCGCGTTGAGCGGTGGACTCGACAGCAGCCTGAATCTGCATTATTCCAAGCAATACAACGACAAGATCACTGCCATCAACCTGGACTTCGAAGGGGAAGCATCCTTCAACGAATCGCCGGTAGCCCAAGCGTATTGTGATGAATTGGGAGTAAACCTTCACCGACATGTGGTGGACGAGTCGGAATTCATCGAACTGATTCCGGAATATCTGTCCATTCAAAAAGACCAGCCATTGGGTGATCCCAACTTCGTGCTGATGTATTTGCTCTCTCGCATCTGCCGCGAGCAGAACAACAAAGTACTCTTGGTAGGAGAAGGTGGCGACGAGATCGGCGGATATCCAAAATATTTGGCCTTCGACCAGGAGCGAAAACGGTTGGAGCGCATTCCCGGATTTGGAAAAAGATGGCTGAGTCGCTCAGGAAATTTCAAGTTCAACAAATTCGATCTCTTCCACAAAGGTCGAGTCATTTCCCATGCTCATGTGCACGGATTCACGGAAGCTCAGAAGAAGCGGATGTGGAAAGGGGAGCATTATAATAGCTATGCAATCATTCAGCGGATCATGGATGAGATCCCTGCCGAAACAGAAGATAGCTACCTACGCTCTGTGGTTAACCTGGAATACAAGCTCCGTTTACCGGAACTCATACTGGCACGGATCGACTACCCTTCCATGGCAGCCAGTGTGGAAGCACGCAGTCCGTTTGCCGACCACAAGTTGATCGAATATGCCGCTTCCCTCCCATTCTCGGTCAAGATGAAAGGTGGAGAGCCCAAGCATCTGTTGAAGAAGATCGCGAAGGACAAACTGCCGGATTATGTATTGAATCACCCGAAGGTTGGATTCGGCAAAATGCTCAATGATTTCCTCAATGAACGACTCCCTGGTTGGTTTGAGACTGAAGTTTTGGGCACGGACAGTCCACTCTTCGAATATCTCGAGAAGAAGGAGGTCGAACGATTCTTCAATTATGCCATGAAACAAAAACGCATGAAGTACCAGATCTGGATGCTATATGCCTTGCACAAATGGCTCGAAGAAGTGCGTTGATAACGCAACTGCCTTTTTTGAACGGAAAAATCGAACTTCGCACAGGCAAAATCACCAACTGACTATACATCCATGGCATTAACAGCCGAAGAAGTAGCCGCACAGAAAGAACAGACCAGAAAGCAATGGAATGCAAACCCTTGCGGTCAAGTGGGCGACATCGAATACTCCCCGGAATATTTCGAGAACGTAGAAGAGTATCGCTACAACGGATATGGCGATTGGATGCGAGATTTCTACCGGTACGATGACCATCAGGGAGTCAGACTTCTGGAAGTAGGATTTGGTCAGGGTACCGATCTGGTCCAGTATGCCAAAGGTGGAGCCGAATGCTACGGGGTGGATATCACGGAAAACCATCGGGAATTAGCGATCGCTAACTTCAGCAGCCGTGGATTGAACGCAGAACTGTTTCTGGAGGATGCAGCAGACTTGCACTTCGAGGACGGATATTTCGACAAAGTCGTGAGTTTTGGCGTTCTGCACCATACCCCCGATATCGAACAATGCGTTGATGAAGTGCACCGTGTACTCAAAGACGGAGGCGAATTCGTGATCTCATTATACCATAAGAACAGTGCCTTTTGGTGGTTCACCAAATTCCTCAAAGAAGGTATCTTCAAAGGTAAGTTGCTTACCATTGGGTACTCCGGTTTGAAGGCAACTATAGAGCGCGGTGCTGATGGTAAGGAGATCAAGCCTTACGTCAAGTTGTATACCAGGCGATCCCTGCGCAAACTGCTCAAGGATTTTTCGAAAGTGGAGATCCACGTCAAACATTTGTACGGGAAGAATTTCTGGCCTCTGGGCCGATTGATACCTAAACCCATACTCCGGGCTTTGGAGCCCCGACTGGGTTGGTACGTCATCGCAAGAGCCACTAAATAACAAGCATACGTGTTAGAGAGCATCAGGCGACTTTGGGAACGGGAATTTGTGCAGAATGTGCTGCACACGCTGAGTTCCAAAGGTGTGCTGATCGCAATAGGTCTGATCTCTAACGTGATCATCACTCGTGGTCTCGGTCCCGATGGGAAAGGTATCTACGGATTGGTCATCACTATTATCACCGTTGGGTTGCAATTCGGTCATCTAGGTTTACACTCATCCAACACCTACTTCGTTGCGAAGGACCGATCGATCTGGGGAAGATTATTCGCCAATTCGATCATCATCGCCCTGACGAGCGGATTGATCGTTTCTGGGGTCATGATCGCCATTAACGAATTGGCTCCACAGATCTTCCAACTCGATTCGTCGTTTCAATTCAATTTGATCATCCTCATTGGAACTCCTCTAGCCCTCATGAGTTTGCTCTTCAAGAATCTCCTGATCGGTGTTCAGCACATTAAGCAGAACAACTATTTCGAGATGCTCTCCCGATCGCTGTATGTGATCGCGATCGTGACCTTGTATCTGACGGGAGTGTTGGATGTGGTCACCGTGCTCATTGCTTTCATGTTCGAGCATTTAATGGTCATAATTCTCGAGGGAAGATATATGGCTAGAAAAGCCGACAAACCCATTCGTCCGAATCTCACATTGTTCAAGAATAACTTCAGGTACGGGTTACGCGCTTACGCGGCCATTTTTTTGGCATTTCTTGTAATTCGGTCGGATGTACTGCTCTTGAACTATTACCTGGAAGACAAAAAGGTAGGATATTACTTCACTGCGGTACAATTGATCGATCAGTTCAAAATGCTTGGTGCAGTAGTGGCCGGAGTGCTCATGCCTCGGTTGGCGAGCGCATATTCGATCAAGGAGAAATTCCGGTTGAACTTAAAGGTGCTCCGGACGATGACCCTTGTACTTTCAGTAGCCGGACTCATTGTGATACTCGCAGCTAAACCCATTATTCTGCTGTTGTTTGGGAAGGCTTTCCTTCCAAGTGTCGCTTCTCTGAGAATTTTGGTCGTAGCAATGATCTTCCTCTCACTGGAGACTGTTTTAGGCCAATTCCTAGCGGCAATCGGAATGCCAATGAGACTAGTTTACTTCTGGCTACTGTGCTTCCTCATCAATTTGGTTCTGAACATCATGTGGATACCGATCTACGGAGAGATCGGAGCAGCTTACGCATCGGTCATTTCGTATTTGTCGATCTTCATACTTGTGTTCATTTACAGCTGGAATAAAGTCAAAGCAACCTAGGAATCTATATTTGCACCATGATCGAACTTCATGAGAATATCTATGGTCACAAGAACCGCACATTGTGGTTCACGAACTTCATCACCAAGGAAGAGGAAGTTCTTGAATTTGGCTGTGGAACAGGTGTGATGGTCTCGGCATATCTTCTTCAGGAAGGATATAACATGTATGGTGTTGACCTCGATTGTCCTTCCGTGGAACTCGGACAGAAATTTTATTCGGAGAATGGATTGGATCCAACGAGGTTGATGTGCAAAGACATAGCAGAACTTGAAGATGAACGTTTCGACACGATCATTGCCACAGAAGTTTTTGAGCATATAGAGAAAGATGACATCGATGAGATCGTTCAATTGATCAATAAAAAACTCAAACCGGGAGGCAAACTCATACTAACTGTTCCCAACGGATATGGCTGGTTTGAGCTCGAGAGCTTTATTTGGAAGAAACTCGGTATCGGTTGGATCTTGAATAAGCTATATATCACAAAGTTGATCTACGCATTCAAGGAGCGCATCCTTGGTTTCAAATTCAACAAACTGATCTCCACCATTGCGCACTCTCCTCACGTCCGTCGGTTCACATTGAAGTCTATCCAAGACCTTGTAAAGTCGCACGGTTATGAGATCAAGTCGTACCGCGGAAGTTGCATTTTCGCCGGTAGTTTTTCGGCATTGATCTTCGGAGGTTGGGGGCCATTTACCCGATTCAATATCTGGCTTGGAAAGAGATTCCCTGCGATCTCATCTGGATTTTACATCTGCGCTGTTAAGAAATAGGAAGATGAAATTCCTTTACTTCCGAACGCGTTTTGTTTTTGGCTTGACCGCCGGGGGCAGTGTCACGCACACTTCGGGAGTGGTCAATGCCTTGGCAAAAAAGGGAAGCATTCGAGTGTATTCGAATGACGATCTTCCGGGAGTAAAGTCGGAATATGAGATCCACCGACCACGATCGCCGAAGTTCCTCCCGGTGGCCTTCCGTGAATTCCTGTACAGTCTCGGAGTGATCTTTAAAGTCAAGGTCGATCGAGACACTGATGCCATATATCAACGGTTATCCGGTTACTCCTTTTGCGGAGCATATTTGGCTAAAAAAAGCAAGGTCCCTTTCATTCTGGAGTACAATAGCTCAACCGCATGGGGACTTAGGAACTGGAGCAAGCAGAACTCCTGGAAGAGCTTTTCGGGATTTTTCCTCAACTTGTACAAGTACCTGTTTGAGATCCCGGTAGCCGACCGATTGGAGAATTACAATATCAAGAATGCCTCGGTGATCGTGGTGGTCTCTGAAGAGTTGAAGAGACAGCTGGTGGAACGAGGTGTCGATCCAAATAAGATCGCATTCTACCCTAATGGCGTCGATCCGGAAGTATACAAGCCGGGTATTGACGGCTCCGCGGTTCGCGAAAAACTGGGGATTGATAAGGGTGAGGTGTTGTTCGGATTCATTGGAAGTTTCGGACAATGGCATGGTGTGGATGTACTTGCCGACTCCATATCGCGATATTTCAAAAGACCGGATGCATCTTCAAATTGCAGATTCCTGCTGATCGGAGATGGTTACACGATGCCTCAGGTGAAAGAACATTTGAAAGATCTCGACGATCCCAACAGAGTCATCCTAACCGGGATGATCCCACAATACGAAGCCGTGAATTATCTGTCAGCGTGTGATTACCTCCTGTCACCGCACAAGCCAAACCCCGACGGAACCAAGTTCTTTGGATCGCCCACAAAGTTGTTTGAGTATATGGCGCTTGGGAAAGGCATCATTGCCAGCGAGCTGGAACAGATCGGGCACATCCTGAAGCACGATGAAACCGCATACATGGTGGAACCCGGTGATCCTGACTCCTTGTCGGAAGCAATTTCATGGAGCTTGTTACATCGAACACAAATGGAAGAGTATGGTGTAAAGGCCAGATCCAAAGTACTGGAACGCTATACATGGGATTCACATGTCGAGGAGATCCTTTCTACTTTGGCTTCACAAGATCGAACATGATCCGGAAACCGATCTTATAGTGGCCATTTGACCTCGACCACGACCTCATTTCTCCGATTCGTTACTTGATACGGCGGATTGTACCCTAGATACGAGAATTGTCCAATGGATTGAATACCATTCTGTTGGAGCAGCTTCTGAAGCTTGGTCCTGTACTTGATGATGCTGTCGTTGCTTGCCCAGCCACCAAATCGGATCGCCGCCATGATCTTCTCCTGTTCTTCAACGAAATGAACAGATGTATCCTTCGGCGAAGGCAGATCACTTGCTTTGATGTCTGATGGCACCATGAATTTCATGCGCATCATACTATCGGAATTGGTCATGACGACCGGTGAGGTCATTGCGATCTTTTGCTCCTTGTCGTTTCCTCCAAAGATGTATCCGGCGAGTTTGCGGAATCCCTGTCCCGAGTTTGATCGAAAGTCAGCAGCCGGCATCTCCACATAGGAAAAAAGAGCCGGTTCGTATTTGCGGACTTCGAACGCGCCGTAATCTTTGATCACTTCATACTTATGCTGTTCGGTGCTATTGGTAGATCTCGTGATCAACACTTGACCGACAACGGCCACGGATACGAGAACGATCGCGATTATGAGTAATGTTTTCATTTTATGTTTGATGAGATAACCCCAATTTCATGGAATAAGTTTGATGCGTCCACATATTAGCTATGAACACTCACTTGCAATTCGTTTCGTTTAGTTTTGTGTTCGCTTGACAAACTACTCCGTGAAAGGATTATATCTTCGCACAGTTTATTTTTTAGGTCTGAAATCAGGCGGAAGCGTAACGCATACTTCCGGGGTGATCAATTCCCTGAAAAAAGACGTCGAACTGGACGTGTATTCCAACGACCACCTGCCGGGAGTAACCGCTCCTTATGAGATCATTCCTCCGGTTTGGAAGAAGATTCCTTTCTTCAATGAATTGCGCTATAACTACAAAGTCCTGAAAACCTTGAAGGGCAAGGTGGATCACGATTTCATCTACCAGCGCTACAGCGGGGGTTCATTTGCTGGAGCACGACTGAGTCGCAAACACAATATTCCTTTCGTTCTTGAATTCAATTCGTCGGAAGTTTGGAAACTCCAAAATTGGAGCAGAACGGGTAAACCACTCAAAGACTTCATTAAGCGTTTCATCCAATTACCGATAACGAGAAGGATCGAGCACTATAATCTGAAGACTGCACATAGGATCGTTGTGGTCTCAGATGTCCTTCGACAAAATCTGATCGCAGACGGAGTTAAAGAAGAAAGGATCATCGTCAACCCGAACGGTGTGAATCTGGAGCGATTTGACATTCCGGAAAAACAGAATTCGGTTATCGAGAAGCACGGACTAAAGGACAAATACGTGGTCGGGTTCATCGGCACATTCGGCAAATGGCACGGGGTGCTCGAATTGGCAAAAGCCGCGGTCGGCTTCTATGAGAAACACCCAAACCTCACTTCGAAGATCGAGTTTCTAATTATCGGTACGGGGAAACTGTTTCCGGAGGTAAAAGCGATCGTGGATGCCAGTATACATGCTGCGCATATCCACCTGACAGGAGCTATACCTCAGGAAGAAAGTCCGGCCTATCTCAAGAGCTGTGATATGTTCCTTTCGCCGCATATACCGAATCCCGACGGTACCAAGTTCTTTGGATCTCCAACCAAACTTTTCGAGTACATGGCATGTGGCAAACCCATCGTAGCGAGCGATCTGGACCAGATCGGGGACATACTCACCCACGGTGTCGATGCACATCTGGTGAAACCCGGAGATATCGACGCGCTCATCGAAGCTATACACCACGTGTATTCCGACCAAGCCTATGCCACATCGATCGCACACGGTGCCCGAAAAACGGTGGAGCGCGAATTCACCTGGGATGCACACGTCAAACGAATTCTCGATAGGTTAAATTTGGACTGACGAGATGGATCTCCTTTCAAAAATCAAAATGCTGAGCAAGTTCCCTCCGCACATCATCGTGCAAAAGGTGTGGAATCGCATGGTGGACAAACGCCGCACCGCTGCGTACGTCAGCGAGCTCACTTCGAGTGATCTGAGAAAAGGCAATAATGCCAATATCCATCATCGGTTTTTTGATCTTTCGTCAGTAGAAGAAGGTGCATTTTCCGCCGATGTGGCTTCATACCACCTCAAGATGTTCAAGGCCCACCGATTTGACCTTCTGGGAAGTGGTTGGGTGGAGAACAGCTATGGTGCCGAAGCATTCGGACTGGAGATCCACCAATATCCACGATGCTTTAAACCAACGATCGATGCTGAAGGAGCATGGTTGAAGGAGGTCGTGCTACCGGCACATCTCGATTACGCTCGTTCGATCTGGCGAACGATTCAGGAGATCGACCCGGAATACCAACCGATAGATTGGCAATGCGATTTCAAATCCGGATTCCGATGGGATGCGTTGGTTCCATTTAACAGACAGCGACAACTCATGGCGGGCAAACCGGGAGTTGACCTGAAGGTGCCCTGGGAATTAAGTCGCTTGCAACATCTACCGCAAATGGCAATTTGTGCCAAGCGCACCGGTGAATTGGAATTGTTCGCGAAGGAGTATCTCAGTCAGACGCTCGACTTCATCATGACCAACCCGATCGGAATGGGTGTCAATTTCAATTGCCCAATGGACATCGGGATCCGTGTAGCGAATATGCTACTGGCTTACGACCTGTTCAGTTCATTTATTTCAGCACCGGACTTGAGCACGTTTGAACCGATCCTCTCCGAATACATACACGCTTCTACGCTCCATATCGCACATGACATGGAGTATCGCGAAGGGCTGACTTCGAATCACTACCTTGGGAATATCCTGGGGATCCTATTTGCCGGAGCCTACCTGAAAGGCGAACGAATTGCCGATCAATTCCTGGCATATGGCGTTCAGGAACTGGAGTCTTCCATGGCGAGACAATACTTCGCAGATGGAGGAAACTTTGAGGGCTCTACCTCCTATCATCGCTTGAGTGGAGAAATGATGGCAGCAGGTGCCTTCCTCTGTCTGAACATGGACGATGAACACCGACTCCGTCTGCAGCATTACTCATCGACCGGTTGGAACTATCATGGGAAACTCAAACCTGTAGAACGCCAGTCATTCGATCCGGGTGGCGATATTCTCACGCAGGAATTCTACGACAAGCTCAAACTAAGTGGAAGATTCACCCAATGGATCACCAAACCAGGCGGAAACATCCCTCAGTTTGGAGACAATGACAGTGGGCGATTCATCCGGCTCACTCCGGTGGGGCATTTCATTGCTCCAGGCGACCTCACGAATACGTTTGAGAATATCTCCCAAGCATATGCGGATCACTATGACGAACATTTCTGGGATGAGAATGGACTGGAACATTCTCCATTCGTCAATATGATCCATGGCTTATTCGACCGATCGGAAGAAGCCACTCAAATGATCGAATTCAGTCTGTTCAGTAGTGGTATCATCACTTCTTCCGATGCATATTTCCCGGACAAGGCAATCAGTAAGGTACAAGCCGATCTACCGTACAAACAGGAACAGCTCATTGAGCTTTGGGAAGAGGGAGAAGGCCCGGGGCCGTTGCAGTTCATTCACTTTCCGGAATTCCAACTCAGCGTTCTCAAAGGTGGAGGACTTTATTTGGCCTTGAGCGGAATTTCGAACAAGCATCAGCACCATAGCATGTCGCATGTGCACAATGACAAGCTCCACCTTGAACTGGAGTACCATAGCGAACCGGTACTTCGTGACCCAGGTACTTATTTGTACACGCCGATCCCTTCAAGACGGGAGGAATTCAGGAGTATCAAGGCTCACAATACAGCCGTCATGAAAGGTGAAGAACAAAATACTCCGCTGGAAGGTCGGGCCGGCTTATTCAACATGATCCATCAGGTGCATTATCAATTTGTGAGTATTGACTCGGATCATGTCTGTGCAGAGATCAGCTACAGACACAAGGCACATCGCAGGACTGTTAAAGTGACAACCAGGGGGGTATTGATAACCGACGAATGTACCGAGCCATTCGAAGTGAATTTAAAGCCATTCCCGTTGTACTCACCCGGCTATGGAAAATTGCGTAAAGTAAAGAGCTCTTGAAGAAGGTTCTGATCATATCTTACTATTGGCCTCCCGCAGGTGGAGGCGGAGTCCAGCGATGGCTCAAAATGAGCAAATTCCTACCCGAAACAGGTTGGCAACCAGTCATTTATACTCCATCGAATGGAGAAGCCCCGGTCATCGATGAGTCGCTCCTTGAGGAGATCCACGAGGACGTGGTTGAAGTAAAAACCCCGATCTGGGAGCCATACGACTTGTATAAATTCTTTACCGGGAAAAAGAAGGATCAGCGCGTTTATTCCGGATTTATCAACGATGGCAAAGAAACCTGGAAACAGAAACTGAGTGTGTTTGTTCGAGGGAACCTGTTCATTCCGGACGCGCGTAAGTTTTGGATCAAGCCTTCCATTCGCTTTCTCCGAAAATATCTGAAAGAAAATCCTGTGGACGCGATCATCTCAACGGGACCGCCTCATAGCATGCACATGATCGGGTTAGGTGTCTCTAAGAAATTTGACATTCCCTGGATCGCTGATTTTCGTGACCCCTGGACCAATATTGACTTTTACGACCAGCTCCGGCTGACAGCCATGGGTGATCGAAGACACCACCGCATGGAAGCGGCCGTTTTGAAAAACGCCACTCGTGTGGTGACTGTAACCCCAAGTTGGGCCAAAGATTTTGTGAAGCTGTCAGGACGAGACGACATAACAGTCATCACCAATGGATACGATCCGGCTGATTTCATAGGACGCCAAACTGAGCCCGATGGTAAGTTCAGCATTTGCCATATCGGCTCGATGAATAAGGACCGAAATCCGCACTTACTGTGGAAGATCCTGAAAGAGATGGTAAATGACCAGAGCTTCGCTGAAAAACTCGTGATCCGTTTGGTGGGTCAGGTGGATCACAGCATCCTCCAATCGATCGAGGAGTCGGGCTTAACTCCATTTCTGGAACATATCCCATTCGTACCACACGCGGAAGTGATCGATCATTTGTGCAATTCCTATTTATTGCTGCTCCCGGTGAATAATACCCCGAATAGCATGGGTGTGGTACCGGGGAAACTATTTGAATATATCGGGGCCAAGCGTCCCGTTATCGGTATCGGACCGCTAAAAGGTGATTCCGCTGCGATATTGCAGGACTCGGGCGCCGGCGATATGATCGGATATGAAGACGACGCCAGAATGAGCAACTTGCTATCTGTGCATTGGAATAATTTCAAGACTTCCAAAGGCTGGAAACCTGAGTTCTTTACCGAAAAATACAGCCGCAAAGAATTGGCTGAGAAGTACGCGAAGCTGTTAGAGGATCTCGTCTAAGATCTGAACGATCCGCTCAGTGGCTTTTCCATCCCACAGTGGTGGAACTTCCCCTGTTTTGTATGTGCCGTCGCTGATCGCATCGATATACTCACCCACGATCTCCGGTTCGAAAGGAACCAAAGTATTGGTGCCAAGATCGATCGTACTTGGACGTTCTGTATTCGGACGAAGCGTAAGACATGGCACACGTCGGAAGGTCGTTTCCTCCTGAATCCCACCGCTATCCGTCAAAACGAACTTGCACTTAGCCGTCAAATGCTGGAAGCTGAGATAATCCAAAGGAGGTGTCAGCAGGATCCGTTCATTCTTCTCGACCTCTCCCATCAACCCGTGATTCTCCAAACTCTTTCTCGTACGCGGATGGATCGGGAACACGATCTTGTATCGCTCCGTAGCATAATTGAGCATTTGCAGAAGCTTAAGCAAGTTCTCTTTCGTGTCCACATTAGCCGGACGGTGCATGGTCATCAGCACGAATCCACCTTCTTCCAGATCATACGTCTGCATGACATCGCTGCGCATGATATGGTCGTCAAACGCCACCAGCGTATCGATCATGGTATTTCCCACGAAATGCGTATTGCCGGGAGCGTGCTCGTTGGTAAGATGGTCAATACCACTTTGCTCTGTAACGAAGTACTCATCAGTGATCTGATCCGTGAGGATACGATTGATCTCTTCCGGCATTCCGCGGTCAAAACTTCGAAGTCCGCTCTCGAGGTGAGCTAGTCGAGTATCGGTCTTATTTGCGGCAATAGCAGCAGCCAAAGTCGAATTCACATCACCCGGAACGATCACGATATCGGGCTGCCACTCTTCGAAAAGCTCACTGAGACGTTTGGTGATCTCACCCACTTGCGCTGCCGGGCTCATTCCTTTTACATCCAGATAGATATCCGGTTCGCGCAAACCGAATTGCTCGAAGAATATCTCACTCATGTTCTTGTCGTAATGTTGACCGGTATGAATGAGTTTCATTTCAAACCTGTCGCCATACGTATTGAGCACCCGCTCGAACTGAGTGACCTTGATAAAATTTGGACGAGTTCCTACAACGATCGCTACCTTCTTAGTCATGCTTCTGCTTTCAGGCTGCAAAAGAAATTAATTCTTTGCTAAATACGGCTTCAGGCTAAAACCTATCCAACCAATAACGAGTAGTAGGATCAGGATCGATGATGCCATTGATATCCGCTCTCCTTTGATATAAGTATCCGGCTCGAACTCAAAAACGATCTCGGTATCCTGACCGGCAGGAACCTTCATTCCCCTCAAAAGGTAATTGACTCGGAAGTGCTCGGCAGGTTCACCATTGATATAGGCTTTCCAACCTAAATTCGGTCCGTACCATATTTCAGAGAAAACTGCGAGCTGCTCCTCAGCACTGTTCGCCTTATAGACTAATCGCATCGGACTGTATTCTACCAATTCGATGCCGGTTGTGCTACTGCTATCCTTTATAGGTGGGTTGAATCCTTGCAGTTTATCTCGCCATTCCTCGTGAACGATGGCCTGCTCTGCAGCATTGAAATTCCGCAGCGATCTCAACTCATCGGTGGCACTGTTAACCCACTTGATATCATTCACGAACCACGCATTACCCAATGCCTCCGGATTCACTTGCAATTGTGCATTTTCACCGGTGATCAGGTACTTCGTATTGAGCATATTGATGACATCGATATTCACTCCCGAAACGAAGATTGAATCGATCACATCCTGAATGCGTTGGAGCTTGACCGCACTATATCCACCGACGGTGTTGTAGAAATAACTTCCCGAGCTAGAGCTGAACGTATTCACTCCTTTGCTGATATCAAAGACGCGATAGTATCCTCGTCCACGTGGCTCCATTTGCAAAATGCGCTGGTCCACTGCACGTGGTCGGTAGTTCTGTTTTACAACAGTCTTATTTTCAAAATCGTCGTGGTTCAGGTATTTCCAGTCAACACTTACGATATCAAAAAGCGCGAGTCCACCGATCGCATAGATGACGACCTGCTTTTTGACCTTCCCGTTGATATACATCCAAAGTGTTCCGGCACTCAAGAGAACAAATATGAGCGAACGAATTGAGCTGTTGCGCAGCATTTTCTGTCTGTCATCTGCCAGATCCTGAATGAACTGATTGAAGGAATTCTGATCACCCTGCATCATTTGCAGGAATCGAGCATCCTGCATGTGTTCAAAATTGAAGAAAGATGGTCCAAGTATGATCAGGAACAACACCAGACCGCCGACAAAATAGACTGCATATAGCAGGTTCTTCTTAAGTTCCTCCTTGCTGAATTTGCCGTTCAGGAATTGATGCAATCCCAGGAATCCAAGAACCGGTATCAAAACGGCTACCACACCCATAGCTGAGTTATGTGCTCTGAAGTTGCTGTACTTCGGGAAATGCTCAAAGAAGATCCTCTGAAACGATTCAAAGTATTTTCCCATTGAAAGCATGGACACTATGACCACTGCTGCCAGTAATGCATATTTCAACGCGGTATTTCGCACCGTGAGCAATCCGAGTATGAACAGGAAGAAGACGATGGCTCCATAATACATCGGGCCTGCCACAGACTCTGCCCCTCCCCAGTACATTGGCACGTTGGCTTTCTTGTCTCCGCGTGCGCCAAATAGCTTGCCTGTGGTATAGGAATCGCCAACAGGTTCTCCCGAACTACCACCAACGGCACCGGGGATGAAGGTGGACATAAGATCTCTCGGAGCATAACTCCACATCATGGCGTAACTCCACTGTAATCCTTCCTTATTTACGCTTTGATCCGTGCGCTGACTAGCCTCTTCCTTGAGTTGGGACTTACCCCTCATCGTTTCCTGCGCATATTCCAGGGTGGTCATGATCTTGGAAGCAGACGGACCAACGGCCACGATCCCGCAAACCAGCATGATCGCCGCTGCTTTCAGGTATGGAACCAGCTCACCTTTGTACGCCGCAAAACCCAGGTACACCAGCATGAACAGTCCCATTCCGATCGCGAAATAGTACGTCATCTGATAGTGGTTGGCGGACACATTCAATGCTGCCCCGAGAAGGAATAACGCAGTACCTCCAAGCCATTTTCTTTTTTCAAGCAAAAGGTAGACCCCTGCGATGATCATAGGCAGGTAGGTCAGTGCTCTGAATTTGGAAGTATGTCCGGCATCATAAAGCAAGAGCTGATTCGTGGTGAATGCAAAACACAACGCACCCAAAGATGCCAGCCAGTGGTTGAGCCCCATGACGATCAGCAAAATGTAGAATGACAAACCACCTACGAAGAACCAGCTGATCGGATGAGCCAGCTTGAGCTGAAGAAGGGGTTCCACATAGCTCCGAATGAGGTTGGATTTTTGCGGAGCACTGATCTGGTAAGTCGGCATGCCACCAAACATGGAATTCGTCCAAAGTGCGACTTTGCCACTTTGTTCTTGATAATCCATGGCCTCCTTTTTCATACCGATCCCGGCCGTGATATCGTCCTGATTGATCACTTTACCCTGCAATTGGGGGTAGAAGTAAATTACGCTGACCATCAGAATGACCAATAAGGCCAGAAGATGCGGTTTTGCCTTCGTCAACAATTCTTTCATGTGATTTTGCTTGAAGCGTCAAAGATATCAAAATTGGGATGTTGTAGTACCTGAATACAGATACCCACAATGCCCTTTAAATCTGTTCAGGAATTATACCTTTGAACGCGAAGCATCATGCAGTTTTCATCGATACCGGGTAAAAGAGAGGTCAAAGATCATTTGATCACCGAGATCAGGAGCGGAAGGCTCCCTCACCTGCATTTGTTCCATGGTCGTGAAGGCTCCGGAGAATTGCTCATGGCCCTGGCATTTGCCCAGTATCTGATGTGTGAGAACAGAGGTGAAGAGGATTCATGCGGCACATGTGGTTCCTGTGTAAAGGTGCAAACACTGGCACATCCCGACCTGCATTTGTCGTTTCCGGTGATCAAAGAAAAGACGGCCTTCAGCTCAGATCACATGGCTGAGTGGAGGGAAGCAGTTCTCGAAAACCCCTTCCTGACCAATACCGACTGGATGCGTGTGTTGAAAGCGGAAAACAAACAAGGCATCATCTCTTCAGATGAATGCCGGAAGATCATCCGGGACCTCACCTTGAAATCATTCGAGAACGAGCATAAAGTACTTGTCCTGTGGCTGCCGGAGTATTTCTCCAGAGGTGGTCAGACAGGTAACACGCTCCTGAAATTCCTCGAAGAGCCTACGCCTAATACACACATCATTCTGGTCACCAATGCGATGGATCAGTTGCTGGCAACCATTATCTCACGAGCACAGATCGTGCAAATCCCTGACTTCGAAGACGAAGAGATCAGTTCGTATTTGAGCACAGTGGGAGAAGTAAGTCCGGACAGAGCCAAAGAAGCTGCTTTTCTTGCAGATGGCAACATGAACAAAGCCATCAAATTGAGTTCAGATCAGGAAGTTAGTCCGGCTCAGCAGTTCGAGCGATGGATGAGCTTATGCAAGTCGAGCAAGAACCAACCATTGATGGATTTCAGCGATGAATTAGCGGGACTTGGAAGGGAGCGCTTGAAGGATTTCCTGATCCAGTGCATAGGTATCCTAAGAGAATTCAATGCGCTGCATTACGTTCCCGAACATCGAATGCGAATCCCCGGCGAGCTCACAGATTTTCGCCGAAAATTCGCTTCTTTCATCGATCACGAATGTGTGGCGGAGATGTACGAAAACCTGAATGATGCGGCCTATCACATCGGGCAATATGCCAATGCCAGGATTGAGCTTTTTCAGCTATCTTTGGCACTCAGGCGTAGCCTGCAAAAACAGAATCACAGAAAGAAACAGGGCGTCGCGTCCTGATAAGAGAGAGGACAATAAATGGGTTGTGGAAATTGCGGAACAGGCACCATAGGGAAAGACGGGAAACCTGCCGGTTGCGGTAGCAACGGATCTTGCGGCACAGGAGGCTGCAACGTCCTGAATACATATGATTGGTTAAAGCACATGTCCTTACCTGAGGACTACCAACCATTCAACATCGTCGAGATCCGATTCAAGGGAAGCCGAAAAGAATTTTACAGAAATGAAGAGCATCTCACTTTGATGACGGGTGATCCTGTTGTCGTGGAGAGCGACTTTGGGCATGACCTCGGACATGTTTCACTGTCGGGGGAACTGGTGCGTCTTCAAATGAAGAAGAACCATATTCCGGAAGACAGCAAGGCGATCAAAAAGATCTATCGTATCGCTTCCAAGAATGACCTGGATCGTTACGAAGAGGTCAAGGAAAAGGAACCTTCTACGCTCGAAAGAGCGCGCACGATTGCCATGGGTCTCCATCTGGAGATGAAGATCAGCGATATCGAATTCCAGGGCGATGGGCGCAAAGTCATATTCTACTACACTTCAGAAGGTAGAGTCGACTTTCGTGAATTGATCCGGCGTTACGCCAGTGAATTCAAAACGCGCATTGAGATGCGTCAGGTAAGCTACCGCGAAGAAGCTTCGCGATTAGGTGGCATAGGAAGTTGTGGTCGCGAACTTTGCTGCAGCACCTGGCTCACCGACTACAAAGTTGTCTCGATGAATTCTGCCAAGACGCAGAATTTGAGTATCAATATGCTCAAATTGTCAGGACAGTGCGGACGACTGAAATGCTGTCTGAATTACGAATTGGAGACCTATCAGGATGCGTTGAAGGATTTTCCTTCCACTGACAAGCTCGTTCTTAAAACAGAGCAGGGTAAGGCCTTCCTTCAAAAGACCGATATCCTGAAACGCATGATGTGGTTCAACTATGAGCGCTCATCGGATTGGACTTGTATATCCCTCGATCGTGCCAATGAAGTTCTGGCTTTGAACAAGAAAGGTGAAGTTCCGGAATCCCTGATAGACCTGAGTTTTGCCTTGGAGACCATTGAATCGCTCGAACCCGCTGCGGATCTCATCTCCGATCAAAGTCTGACCCGCCTCGATCACAAAGAAGAGGATCGACGAAAGAAAAGTCGCTCCAACAAGAAGCGTCGCGGACGTGGCAATCCAAATGCACGTGCAGGAAACCGTGGTCAGAAAGCTCAGTCGAATGATCAGGGGCCTCAGAATTCCAATAATTCGGGCAATACCGGATCCAGAAAAAAGAGCAACAACAGGAATCGAAATCGGAACAGAAACCGGAATCGAAAGCCCAAAGATGGTGGTCAATCCTGACCGGTCCGTTCGTTGTGATATGGTACGCGATTGAGGATGGACCGTCCCAACGTGATCTCATCCGCATATTCTAATTCTCCACCAACGGAGATCCCTCTTGCCAGTGAACTGATATTGACATTGGAGTTTGCAAGTTTTTTACTGATGTAGAATTCAGTCGTATCCCCTTCCATGTTCGCATTCAGCGCCAGGATCACCTCAGTGATCTCTCCTTTTCCAACTCGTTTCACGAGCTCGT
>VMDK01000061.1 GCA_008080835.1 Sphingobacteriia bacterium
TGGGCCGTTGCAACCCATGCAAGGCAAGCAGATCAGAGTAAGAATGACTATTTGAAGAGTTCGAAATTTCATCTGATTCGAAATTAATCAAATGCAGCTTCAATGATCGATTGGACATCCGCCATTACTTTGGGCTGAGCTGCGATGATCTCCTTTCCGTAGATGTAATCTGAACCACCTGCGAAATCTGTGATCAATCCACCTGCTTCCTCAACCAAAAGGGATCCACCTGCTACATCCCAGGGACTCAAGCTGTATTCAAAGAAGGCGTCAAACATTCCACATGCCACATAAGCCAGATCCATTGCCGCACTTCCGAGGCGTCGCACACCACGAGTGTGCTTCATGAACTGTTCCAATGCCTTGAGGTATTTCGAAGTTCGTTCAAAATCATAGTAGGGGAAACCTGTTGCGATCAGAGTATCGTCCAGCTTTTCGTGTTCTGCAACTTTGATGCGTTCATCGTTCAGGAAGGCTCCCTTTCCGCGAACGGCGTGAAAGAACTCACGGCGGTTCAATTCGAATACTGCACCAAGTTCCACTCTTTTGTCGACCTCAAGTGCGATACTGATGGCATATACGGGTACACCATGAACGAAGTTCGTGGTTCCGTCAATGGGATCTATGATCCATCGGCTTCCCAATTGGCTTTGCGCCGTTGTCTTTTCCTCGGTAAGGAATCCTGCCTCCGGCAAAATACCATTGAGCCCATCTACCAGTTCTCGCTCCACTTGAACATCCATGTCCGTGACCAATTGGTTGAGTCCTTTGATGTCGAGATCCTTGAATCTTTGCCGCGGATCATTGAAGTGACCCGCTGCAATGTCGTTGACGAGTTTGTGAATGGGAGCGATCAGTTTTTGCACGGTGCGAATTTAGGATAATGCAGTTCGGTGAGGTTAGGGGGGCCTGAAACAAGTTCAGGATGACCTCGTTATTTTCCAGCGACGGCCCTTGTTTGTGAGAATTTCGAGAACTTGATTTAGAAAGCGCTGTCATCCTGAACTTGTTTCAGGATCTGTTCAAAACACAGAGTAACGCTCATCCGCACATCGCGTAGCAGATTATTCCTGCGCTTACACCCGCATTGAGACTCTCGGCATTCCCTTGGCCTTCAATGCTAATTGCTGTGTGGGTAATGGAAAGGAGCTCAGGGCGGATCCCGTTTGCTTCACTTCCGATCACAATGACTCCCGGAGCGGGATCATGCAGTTCCTTGACGGATGTACCTTCCAAGAGGGCGAAATAGAGTGGTGTTTTCCCTTCGGACATGAGTTCCTTTAGATCGGTATAGCTCACCTTCACTCGCGTGAAAGAACCCATTGTGGCCATCAAGGTCTTGGGGTTGTACAGTTCAACCGTGTCTGTTGAACAGATCACCTGTCTGATCCCGAACCAATCGGCAATGCGGATCATGGTGCCGAGATTGCCCGGATCGTTGATCCCATCAGCCACCAATGTCCATTCATTTGCCGGGATCCGCACCTCTTCCTGCTTGGGTATATTCACCTGAGCAAGTGCACCGGGAGGACTTTTTAAGTTGCTGATACGCTCCATGTCCTTTGCAGAACATTCGACCAATTCAATTCCTGAATTTAATATCACATTGGATACACGCTCCGACTGTATATAAAGTCGTTCCACCCCATAGGAAGACGTGAGTAACTCCTGAATGGATTTCTCACCCTCCACGACAAATTGCGCGTATTTTTGGCGATACTTTTTGAGACCTAGAGACCTTATGTACTTGATATGCTGATTCGTAAGCGCCATGTGAGCAAGCTGCTGACAAAAGTAGCCATACTCCTGCTATCGAGTGCAGCCATGCAATCATGCAAGATGAGCAAGGTCGTTCCCGATGGGAAGTATCTCTTGCAAAAGAACAAGGTGAAAGGAAATGAGCTGGTCTCAAAAGGGAGTGTGCTCGATCAGGTAAACCATCGCCCCAATCGCAAGCTTCTCTTCTTCAAATTTCATCTTTGGGCTTACCGATCGGGATTCAAGAAGATCGGCGAACCACCGGTGATACTTGATTCGAACCTGATTGAAAAGAGCGCAAAGAATATCAGTGTCTATCTCTTCAAGAAAGGGTTCTTTTACAATGACGTAGGCTATACGGTTAAAACCAGGAAGCACGGTAAGAAGGCCAAGGTATTCTATCAGGTGAAAGAAGGTCCGCAATTCAAGATCCACTCCGTAGAGTATCGGTCGATTAATCGGAGCATTCAGCATATCTTGGACAGTACTCGTTCAGCTTCCCTGATCAAAAAGAACAACGCCCTCGACTACGATGTACTTGCACGTGAAAGAAGCAGGATCAATGACTTGATGCGAGAGAATGGTTATTTCATTTTTAACCGATCTCTGATCGATTACGAGCTGGACACTACAGTGACCACGAATCAAGTGGAGGTGCTGGTGAATATTTTGGAGGATCAGCGCCGTAAACAGCATGTTTACAGGATAGGGAGGGTCTTGACAGAAGTGGAGACCGGTATGAACATCCCGGATACGGTCAAATCAGCCACAGCTGCATACATCATGAACGGGATGCGACTGAATACCAACGTTCTTCGAAGAAGTACGCAGCTGAGGAAGGGTGAGATCTTCCGGCAAAAGAACGTGTCCAATACCTATGAACGATTGATCAGTCTGGATCTGTTCCAGTCGGTTGATGTGCGTCTCACGCCGCGCGAAGGGACAGATAGCACATTGATCGATGTATACATCCGTTTGGTAGCCGCACCGCGACATGACCTGATCTGGGAGCCACAACTGGTCACGACGGAACAACGATTTAACGAGGAGATATCAACCAGGAACTATGGTCTTGCGAACGAGATCACATTGAAGAATAAGAATGTCTTTCACAATGGTGAAGAATTCAATGTGAGGCTGCGTACGGCACTGGAAACGCAGTTTGCGCGCGACAGCAACTCGCTGTTCTCGACCTTCATTCAGGAAGTGAATACCGAGCTGAAGGTCCCGGATCTACTGTTCCTGCCAAACCTCGGGAATAAGGTGAATTCCAGGACGAATTCTACCCGGATGAGTCTGTCGTATTTGTATGAGCGCAACCAATTCTACAATCGGCATTTGCTGCCGCTCACTTACAGTTACGAATTTGTCCAGAAGAATGCGACCTATTACTGGACGCCGATGCTCATCAGTTTGAACAAAGCCAGTTTCCACCCTGATGTCCTCGGTGAGCTGAATGAAGATTATCTGGAGGCTCAAAAGCGGTTGTTTACGAATAACTTGATCACTAGTCACCGATTTAGTGGTGTTGTGACCAACCGAGCCAAGTCACCGAACAACTTCTACTACTTGAATTCGAACTTCATTGAATTGGCGGGGGTGTTCCTTCCTCAGATCACTGATTATGGAGACAAGCTGGGAGTGAGTCACAGCACGTTTGTCCGCACCGATATAGATGTGCGTTACAATACGAAAGTGGGAGCAGGTCAGACCATGGTCTATCGATTTTACGGAGGAATAGGTGTGCCAATTGGAGACCGATCCATCATACCATTTGAGCGTCGTTTCTTTGCTGGCGGATCAAACCGATTGCGTGCCTGGAGGCTGCGTACCGTTGGGCCGGGTGGTTTTTCAAACGATTCCTCAGCCATTCAATTCTCCCGATCGGGAGACCTCGGAATCGCAGGGAATATCGAATACCGATTCGACATCATAGATGCCGCGGTAGATCTAGAAGGCGCTCTGTTCGCGGATGCCGGAAACGTGTGGAACTTGAAGAAGGATACGCTCTTTCCTGAGGGTGATTTTGACTTCAGCAAATTCTACAATCAATTCGCTGTCAACACCGGATTCGGACTGCGCGTCGATTTCGACTTCCTCCTGGTCCGTCTAGACCTGGGATTACCGATCATAGATCCTAACGAACCGGCCGGCAAACGCTGGGTATTTGTCCACCCATGGCGAACCAGTTGGTTCCGCGAGCATGCGGTGTGGAACCTGGCTGTTGGTTATCCGTTCTAGTTCCCTGATCTTTCTTGGATCAAGACTTCATCACCTTGATCGATTCCGTGCGATAACGGGATTTGATCCGGATGATATACATACCCGGGATCCGATCCGTCATATCCAATTCTATGGTCTCAAGCGTCGGATGTGGGAATACGGTCTCTTCGCGAAGCACTCGTCCGTGGTGATCCATGATCGTGAGATCCAACAACCCGCAATGCTTAAACCTTGAAGCGTCAAGCGTGATGTTCTCAGCGAATGGAACCGGGTATGCTTTCAGGTTCACATCACTCATGAATTCAACAGGGATCACGTTGGTCATGGTGCTTGCACCATCGAAGTCGAGCTGCGCGATGCGATAGTAATTCACACCGATCTCGGGAACTCCGTGTTCAAAGGTGTATTCACTTACCGAGTTACTGAAACCTACGGCCTCAACTTCTCCAACAGTCTGGAAGGAGCCATCACAAAGCATGTGCTCAACAAGAAATTTCTCTGCATTCCATTCCGCAGCAGTGGACCAATACAGGATAATCTTGTCGCCGAACTGTTCACCCGTGAAAGACAACCATTCTACCGGTAGTGGATCTCCCCATTCGATCACATATACAGCAGGGGACAGGTCTTCGAATCCTGCACTGTCCGACATGGTATAATTGAAGTAACAGGATGTCGAGCCAACACCCACGAACACGACTTTCAGGTTGTCGGCTTTGAAATTATGAATAACGGTATCCCCTGTGATCAATTCGCCCCTATAGCGCAATAGATTTCCATTCATGCCAGCCACGGAAGTGATTCGTAACGTATTGAATTCAGCTATCTTCGAACCGTCTTCTGCGTCGGTGATCGACATATCCACGTACGGATCGTGCCAAAGGTCGTCCGATGTATTGAGGTTTGGAGATTTTTCCAGATAGACATATTTGTCTTCTGCTTCCGGTCTTTTATTGATCCCGAAATTCACTTCGGTGATATCTCCGCTGGCTCCGGTCTCCACAGCTACAAAGCCGTCGGGAGTGCCAGGTTCGATCCCAACATCAGTTTGGTTGTTCGAGCCGTACTGCTCTCCGGCAAACACCCAATTCTCCGGAAGAACCGGTGAGGGGAATTGGGTAGAGGTGCCAGCTCACGGTGCTGAGCATCAGTGAATAGCGTTCATTTGCCATTCCTTGCACCACATAAGTACCCGACTCACTCACGGAGGAGGAATCAATGATCTTCGAGTCGACTACCCGGATCAGGTATGCCCAGAGTCCATCGCCTTCCACGCTGCTGATTGTAGTACCGTCAATGGTTGAATCTGTGAGACCTGAACCATCATCATAAACAGTACCTGAAATCCCGATTGTTTGAGAATGGGCGAGAGGTGCAAATGTGAGCATCGCCAACATGAGCCCGATCTTACCGATCACATTTCCGTAGAGTAAATTTCTAAAACGTATAGTTTTCATGGATTTAGGTTTCAAAAATGTCATTGCCCCATAAGCCGGAGCATTACCTTACAAAGGTCAAACAGAAACCCTGATAATTAAGTGCTTTTGCTCACATTGGACAGATGATATTTGGCAGTAGAACTACACTATTGGTCACGAGAAAGTCCTGGAATCATTCATTCTTGAAGCACACTTTTTTATCGTAATATTGAACCCGTGAGAAATCGTCTATTCATAGTACTCGCTTTTCTGTCCATCGGGCTTGGTGCCTGCAAGGATGAGGAAGGCAATTCCAAGGGCCTGAATCTGTTCTCTTTGCAGGACGATAAGGACTTCGGTAAGCAAGTGTCTGCCGAGATCGAATCGGATCCTGCGACGTACCCGATCCTGGACAGCGCTCAATACCCTGAGGCCTATGCTCATTTGCATCGCATCACGAATAATATTCTCAACTCAGGGAGGGTGCAGTATAAGGACGAGTTCGTTTGGCAAACGAAGATCATTCACGACGACTCGGTACTTAACGCATTCTGCACTCCCGGTGGTTACATTTACGTCTATACCGGACTGATCAAGTTCCTGGATAGCGAGGATCAGCTAGCCGGAGTGATGGGTCACGAGATCGCACATGCGGATGAAAGACACTCTACAGAAGCTCTTACGAAGCAATACGGAACAGAAGTTCTGTTCGCTATTTTGTTCGGAAATGATCCCGGAGCGTTGGCGCAGATCGCGAAAGGTTTGCTCTCCCTGCAGTACAGCCGTACTAACGAGACCGAAGCTGACATGCGCTCCGTGGAATATCTTTATGAGACCGAATATGATGCCAGAGGTGTCGCAAGATTCTTTGAGAAACTTATTGCGGCAGGAGCAGGTGAAGGACCGGAATTCCTGAGCACACATCCAAACCCTTCTAACCGAGTAGAAGCGATCACGGATAAATGGACTGAGCTGGGCGGAAAGACCGGTGAGACCTTCGTAGACCGCTACAAAGAATTTAAAAACAGTTTGCCCTAATTTTGCAGAGAAGCAACGGAAAAAGCCTTCCTGCATTTGTCGGAAGGCTTTTTTTGTAACTTAAATAAACGCGTACTAAAAAAATGGAACTTATTGACAACACCTACCAGATACAGGGAGTAGATCTCCTTAGTGTCGCAGAAGAGTTTGGAACCCCGCTTTATGTGTATGATGCGGACATGATCAAATCGCAATACCACCGTCTGGTGGATGCATTCAAACCGGTGGATGTCAAGATAAAGTACGCGTGCAAGGCGCTCACCAATATGAATGTAATGCGCCTGCTTCGCAAAGAAGGATCAGGATTAGATACCGTTTCTATCCAGGAAGTGTATCTCGGTCTGGAGGCAGGATTTCAACCCGAAGAGATCCTCTATACGCCCAACTGCGTGAGCTTTGATGAGATCAAAAAAGCAGCGGAGATCGGTGTGCACATCAATATCGACAATATCTCAATCCTAGAACAGTTCGGGAATGTGTTCAAAGGCGATATCCCGTGTTGTATTCGTATCAACCCGCACATCATGGCCGGAGGGAATACACATATCAGCGTCGGTCATATCGATTCCAAATTCGGAATTTCGATCTATCAGGTGCCTCATGTGGTACGAGTAGTAAATACCTATGGCATCAAAGTGAATGGCCTGCACATGCATACAGGTTCGGATATTCTCGATGCGCAGGTATTCCTAAATGGGGCCGAGCTGCTGTTCAACGCAGCACAGAATTTCAAGGATCTCGAGTTCATGGATTTTGGATCCGGATTCAAGGTGGCGTATCGTGAAGGTGATGTCACTACCAATGTAGAAGCGATCGGAGCACAGATATCAGAGCGTTTTCAGCGTTTTTGTTCGGAGTATGGACGAGATCTGGAGCTTTGGTTCGAACCCGGGAAATTCCTGGTCAGTGAGGCCGGATTTTTCCTGATGAAAGCGAATGTGATCAAGCAGACGACTTCCACCGTCTTTGTTGGAGTTGATAGCGGACAAAATCACATGATCCGCCCGATGATGTACGACGCCTATCACCATATCACGAATGTTTCAAACCCAAGTGGGACGGAGCGTGTGTATTCAGTAGTCGGATACATCTGCGAAACGGATACGCTGGGTTACGACCGGTTGCTCAACGAAGTACGAGAAGGAGATGTGCTTGCCATCCACAATGGTGGGGCATATGCTTTTTCTATGTCTTCGAACTACAACAGCCGCTATCGTCCTGCGGAAGTAATGATCGTGGACGGGAAGGCACATTTGATCCGTAAGCGGGAGTCATTCGATGATCTGGTCAGAAACCAGGTCATGATCGAAAGCCTCTAATTCAGTATTCTGAACACATACGGCAGGAATATGTGGAGCCCGATAATGGCGCTTACGATCGCTAGGATCAGGACAGCTCCGGCTGCAACATCCTTTGCCTTAGCGATCAACGGGTCTTTCTCGGGTTCCACCTTGTCACATAGTGCTTCGATCGCTGTATTGAAGGCCTCAGCGCTCAATACTGCACCGATGCACAGAAGTACACATATCCATTCATAGTGGTCTATGTGAAATCGGAAACCGAGCAAAATGGCAACGACAGCGATGGAAGCTTCCACACGGGCATTCTGTTCTTCCCTGAAGAAGTTTCTCAAGCCTCGAAATGCGTGCTTAAAACTATGAAGGGTCTTCATGACGTTTCATTTTAAGTTGATCAGACACGTGCAGGAAGAAGTAATAATGCGCGGTGAGGAACACTCCGAATAAAAGTGTGAACATCCACACGTGCATCTGCTCTCCCAATGGAAAGAGTAAGTGGTAAATATCGCGAATGAGTTGAAAAGGGTCCATGAACAAGTCCCAACTGTTCCAGCGTTCGATCCGCCCCAGATAGATCCCGAATGCTGCAGCCGATAATGCCACATGCACCGTGATCAAGGCAATTGTGCGGTGATAGAACTTGAGGAGCCAGAGGTATACCTTGTTCAATGAGACGAACCCAATGGCAAGGCCATTTAAAGCGAAGCTGTAGAACACAACCAGATCGATCCAAAAACTGTCAGTTGGACGACGATGCAAATGAATGAAATCTGTGATCAGGTAAGGTGCATTTGGGAAGAACAGCAGCCACAATGCGAGCAAGCTGACACCAGCTATTCCCGGTTTCAATGTGATGAGTTTTCGACTGATCAAATAGGGGATATACGCCAAAGCGAGATTCCAAATGAGGAATGCATACGTGATGCTGACCTCCGTAAAAATGCGGACGACGAGTATGCCGATACTGAATGCAGCATGTAAGTAAATGATATGCCGGAATCGGAATTGTTTGTTCACAGGAAATGGGTACATGGTCAAATGAGTTGAGATTGAAGGATCCGTTGTCGGCTGATGTGATTATTCCGGATATAGTGGACAATACCGGAGGCGATTAATGCAGCGCCTAGACTAAAAGTGAAAACGGGAAAGGATTCGGGCGAGAATGTGGTCAACCATTTATTCGGATCAAAAGCATTGGGATCAGGTCCGAATCTCAGGGCAAATAGTATGAATTCATACATGAAAGCTCCCAGACAGATCATGGAACCCGAAACGATGAAAAACCACTGCCATTTCCGGATCGGCGCGATCCATTTGGTATTGTAATGGATAAGCGCAGTACCCAATAACAGCATCAACATCACCAGGACCAACGGACTCCAAACCGGACCGGTCCAAACCACCGGTATCAGGAAGAGGATATCCCAATCAGCCAGACTCATCGGCCATCCGATGAATACGTACAGGAATACATAGTAAAAGAGGTCCCAAATGGCGAAAATGATCAGAAACCAGGCAAATCGAGTCCATCGACCATTGCCGGCTAACCACGCGACCGCAACGATCATAATAAGAGTCGCTAGTTCTCGTGCAAGCTCCACACCGGCTAACTGGAGAGGCATGGCATGAAGTGGGAATTCAAATCCTTCCGGGTAGTATAGCTGGCGCAAATACACGACGACCGCACTTTCCAATAATGCCATTGCTATGCTGTATGCGATGACGAGAACTGTGGTGCCGGTAGCCATAGATCTCCAGACCTTACTCAGCATGGCTTTCATATTCGATGATGTTGCGATACACAATGCGGTCGTATACGGTACGGCTCAGGAATCCTGCTTCTTCGTATTCTTGTTTGAAGCGCTCGATCCTGTATTGGTTGCGCTCGGCAAATTCAGAAGGATCCACATGCTTCTGAATGATATCGAGATTCACATCTCCAAAGCGGAAGAGGTAATCGAGATCTACTTGACCCGTAGCCGCAGGAACATGACTCAAATTGTGGCTTGTGATCACTCGTGGCCAGTTAAAGCAAGAGAACAGAACCAGACTGTAGACTATGTTGTAGCTGTTGAACCGTACTAATTGCACAAGATCCATCCTTCCGTTTATAAGGATCAAAGTGAGGACCACTCCAATGCTGGTCATGAACAGGTACAGAAATACTCCGAGTCGCTTCATGGTCATTCCGTATTCCGCGATGTAGAGAAAGTTCTTTTCAGCATTTTGAGCGATGAATACCAGGTTGAGTACCATGAAGAAGATCGCGCTGATCTTTTCGAGCTTGGTGGCTTTTCGCTGAAATACGAATGCTATGATCCCAATGGCCAGTAGTATACTCACTATCAGTGAGAAGATGCCTCTGTGCAGATATGCCGATCGGTTGAGGCCTTCCGGCATCGCATGGAGGATAAAGCGATACACAAAATCAGAAGAGATCACAAAGAGCAGGAGGGCACTCAGTGTGAAGAAGATCACGGCCCATGTGTTGGGAAGGAGTGACGGTTCGTAAGTGCCAACTTCATCGTCTTCTTTGGGTGAAGTTGGTAGCAATTTGAAGTAGATTGGTGGTATGTAGAAGCGGAAGGCGACTACAGAGAACAATGCTCCCAGGAAGAGCACCCAAAAGAAATCAGCCCTTAAAAAATCCCAGTTGATCTGCTCGAGGAGCTTTTCGAATACCGGGTTGGCCGAAGCATAGAAAAGAGAGAACAGTGCCACAAAGCATGCGGGAAGCAACACATAGCTGATGATCTTGCCCTGTAGTTTGGAGTCGACCTGTAATCCACGTGCTGTTCCCGTGAACAATCGAAATGGACTGAGTATGAAATTCAGGAACCCCATACCAACTGAGCTGATCGGGTCAACCCGCGGATTTGTGATCTGAGCTCCCATCACAGCAAACGAAGCAAATGCAACGAATACGGCCACAGTTGTTCCGTTGATGCCCGCACTGGACGTGGCAAGTAGAAACGGGAGAACAGCTAGAGCAAGATGATGAGAAGGTCTTTTAGCGGTGATCAGAAAGAGCACAGCAAATAAGGAGGCGAATACACCGTAGATCAGGACATTCACCCCGAGATCCTGGTGGTAGAATACGATCGTGAATACGATGCATAAAAGAATGGCTGCAGTGGATCTTTTCATAGGAATAGATATTTAGTTGAGTGAGGTTGTTTGGTTTTGATAGAATGTTGTTTGTTCAATCGGATCCTAGCGAAGAGCAATAGTGCTCCCCCGAGGATCCCGAACATGGAATCCAGAAAGCTCCATAGTGGAGGAATTCCTCTGAAATGGCCTGCGATGAAGGCGGTAGGAATGATGAGGGCACATGCTACGAGTCCGAAATCGAGTAGGAAACGGTTTCTCTCCGGATCCTTCAATGCCCCCACGAACAAAATGGCGAACAGCACATGTGCGAATCCCAGCCAGTCGTATCCGTAGAGGAGGTGCGTAGCATCGGTAGATATGTACTCTACGCTTCTGGCCACTGATTCCAACCAGGGAAGAAGGGCAGGCAACATAAGCTCAGTCATCCATATGACGGCAGGCATTCCTTCGGGAATGAAAAAGGCCGTGACCCCGCTGATGAGCAGTCCGACCTGGAATAAGACGATGGTAGTATAGTAGGCTTTCATTTTATAAAGTACTTTGAAATACAAAGTATTATTGTAAAAAAATATCACTTTCTGTTTTTGAGCAGTTGCTCAAGGGCATTCAAATGTTTCTCAAACTCGCTCCTGCCAACGAGTGTGACTCGGTAGGAGGTCTTGGGACGCTTACCCACAAATTCTTTTCTCACTTCGATATAATCCAACTTCTCCAGGGAACTGAGATGGCTGGATAGGTTTCCATCTGTGGCATCGAGGTATTCCTTCAGGTATTTGAATTCCACCCAATCATTCACCACGAGCACACTCATGATACCCAGCCTTATCCGGCTTTCAAATGCTTTATTGAGATCCTGGATCATATTATCCGCGCTCGTAACGCAACCACATATAAGCTCCGTAAATGATATGCAATACACCGAATCCGATGGCCCAGAACAATAGCCCATGGCCAACAAAGTACATACTCACCACACCGAGCAAAACTTCACTCATGCCAAAGTACTTCAAGTCGTTCAATGTGTACTTACTCGCATTGATCAAAGACAGTCCGTAGAAGATCAGCATGGAAGGAGCGACGAGACCGAAAAGGGAATGATACAGTAGCAGGAAGCAGAATACTCCACCAGTTCCCAGGGGAATAGCGAGATTGATGAGCATTCGCATTGCCACGCGATCCCAGATCCGCTGACCTTTCTTTTTCGCCCTTCGTGAAGTGATGATCATCCCGGTGATCAAGGACAATACGACCACCAACCCGGCGTCAAGCAGGAAGAATCTGTAAAAGCCAAGATTGTCGAAAAACGCCGGACCACCTACAATGTTGTAAATGCGATCCAGATAGAATTCGTCATGTCCGTAGTAATACCATCTCGCAGCATACGCACCGATCAGTGCATAGATGCCGGCTAATATTCCCGACCAGCCACTCAGCGACAAGAATCGGGAAGAGCGCTCCATGATCCCGCGGATCTCTCGGAGCTGGTCGATGTAGTCAGCGTTTTCGTTCATGCAAATAACTTTGAAATGCAAAGTAAGTTGTTTTTTGCCGAGAAAAGCAAATAGGGCAGTGACAGATATCCACATTGATCGTCATTCTCGTTGGGAATTGGAGATTCGAGAATCGTCAAAGAAGGAAAGTCACTATTTTGCGCAGCAAATAATTGGCACGTTAGCAGCTCTTTTTCTTCGTCTTACAAAATATGCGTGGTTCCGCCGACTGGTTTGGAAACCCATTTATGAAATGGTCGCGCGCAAGTACAAAGCGCACCAATGGTATTTCATGAATTATGGATATACCCCAAATGAAAGCGAGACACCGCTTGAACTTCAGGAGAAGGATGAAGTGAACCGCTACCAGATCCAATTGTACCATTATCTCGCCGTAAAAGCGCAGGTGGAAGGCAAGGACATGCTGGAAGTAGGTAGTGGAAGAGGAGGAGGAGCCAATTACATTGCAGAGTACCTCAAACCAAAGAGCTTGACGGGTATGGACCTTGCTCAGAATGCGGTGGATCTCAGTAATCGGGATCACGATCAGCCGAATCTGCGATACATTCAGGGCAATGCCGAGAGTATTCCATTAGACGACAACTCCATGGACGTGGTGATCAATGTGGAATCCTGTCACGCCTACGGTTCGGTGCCAAAATTCATTTCGGAGGTCAAGCGAGTGCTTAGACCGGGAGGTATGCTTGTTCTTACGGACTTGAGAGGTCCGGAAGGGATGGACAAGTTAAGATCACAGATCAGCACTTGTGGGATGAGCCAGATCGAGGAGGATGACATCACAGATAATGTAATCAGAGCCATCGAAGAAGAAGAACCGATCAAAAAGAAGCGGATCGAGGAAAACCTACCAAAGAGTATGTGGAATGCCTTCCGTGAGTTCGGTGGAGCAATCAATTCTCAGATCCATCTGCAATTGAAAAGTCGCGATCTCATCTATTCGCGTTTTGTCCTGAAAAATAACCTATCCTAAGGAGGATTGAGCAAAATCAACTCATTTCCGCAGGAATAACTTGCGCCTAATAACCTACATTTGAGAACGTTGAAAGCTATGCGCATCTTCAAGGAAGACAATTTCTTCGCCAAAATTGATAGCATCTATCACGATGCTTTGAGGCGAAAGATTGCCTACGAGAACGCCAACCGAATGGTTGTGATGTTCTATTTCTATACCGTATTCTTCGCACTCTTTATCATTCTGGACTTCCTCCGAATGGATGAAGGAAAGAGCGAGAATTGGTTGTACATAGCTCTGTTCGTCTCACATATCCTTTTTGCATGTCAGATCGTACCTTCCTGGAAAGCCTTCCGACACAGGAAAGAGATCGCCTTAAGGGAGATCCCTGCGATCGTTAAATTAGAGAAGAGCTTCATACGAAGCGTGCTCATTGGGTTACTTCCCATGGCCATCCTCGGGATCTTCGAACGTGAAACCCTTGTGGTTCTGGGGATATACTCGGTCATGATCAACATTGTGATGCAATTGGGGCATGCCCGCTGTATCCGATATAATGTGGCAAGTTTCATTGTCGCGATCGTGGGTGTAGCGGCCTATTTCTTTGTATATAAGGACGTTTACGAACCTACACGTGCCATTGCTTTCTTCTCTGAGATACTGGCCATCTTTGGGATACCATTCTACGTATCACGTCGCCAGTAAAATGCGAAATTGAAGGAATTTGAATATCAGCAGATACTCAGCGAGCAGAAGGAGATCATACTACGAGAAAAGCAGAAGTCAGATGATCTTCTGCTGAACATCCTTCCAAAGGAAGTTGCGGAAGAGCTCAAAGAAACCGGGCACTCAGAAGCGCATCAATTCGAAAACGTAACAGTCATCTTCACGGATTTTGTGAACTTCACTCAAGTCAGTGAGCATCTTACACCGAAGGAACTCGTGAACGAGATCCATACATGCTTCAAGACCTTTGACGAGATCATTGGTCGCTATGGACTTGAAAAGATCAAGACGATCGGAGATGCGTACTTAGCAGTATCCGGACTTCCTACGTCAGACACCAAGCACGCTCATCGAGCAGTGGCTGCGGCGTTGGAGATCCGTGATTTCGTGGAAAAGCACAAAAAAGACAATATCGATTACGGAAAGGAATTCCTGGATGTGCGAATTGGTATACACTCCGGACCGGTGATCGCCGGTATCGTAGGGGTGAAGAAGTTCGCATATGACATCTGGGGTGACACTGTGAATACCGCCGCACGAATGGAACAAAGCTCAACTCCGGGAAGGATCACTATCTCGGAAACCACCTTTGAACTCATCAAGGAAGGCTTCATTTGCGAGGACAGAGGAGAGATCAACGCCAAGCACAAAGGCAAAGTGCACATGTACTACGTTGACGGATTCAGAGGTGATAAGGTGATCGAAATGATCAAATAGGAGCAGCCAACGCCGTAGCTTCTTTTTTCCGAATTCTGTTCAGCTTGTACTTATACCACATGTCCGGAGCATTCTTCTTCATGAATCCGTCCAATTTTCTCATGAGTATGATGTGGTAAAGTCCGGAAAGCTTGCCTTTCCATTCCGTTTGCCAACTGCGCAAACTCAGTCCCATTCCAGCTTCGAGATATTCCATATGATGCCAGAATTTACTCGGCATATAGAGCGTATCACCGTGCTCGAGAGTAATGTCGAATCCCTGGGCTTTTCTCAGCGCAGGATAGCGATCCAGCTTTTCAGCGAACTCCGCGTTATAGTATCCCTGAAAATCCACCAGGCTCATGACTTCAAAGGGTCTTCTGTAAATGTGATATTGCTCCTCATACGGAAAGAGAAGCACTCGTTTCTTACCGATGAACTGCGTTTGCATCACATCGCTCAGGTCCATGTCGAAATGAAGATGAGTGACACATCCTTTGGCACCCGTGAATAACATAGGGTACTTGCGCAGTACTTCATCGAAATACGCATCCGGCCACTCGAAATCGTTGAGTAATTCGGGAGCGTGTTCCAGGATGCTGAAAAGAAACAGTCGCCACTGACCGGATCCCTTCACGATGCTGTCGATATAATCTTCGAACTGCATGTACGCATGTGGTGCGTGTACCGGCTTGTTCTCCGGATTCTTTGCATTGCTGTAAACACCCACTTCTTTCGATCCGACCACTTCTTTCAGACGATCCCAGTTCCAGGACTTTGTCGCATTCCACGAATCAGATAAACCTTTGAGAACTACCGGTTTCTGCCGATAATACTTAGACCGGAATTCCTCCGGACTGAGATCTTGAACGATATCTACTTCGCGTAAATTCATGATGCAGAAGTGGAGGAAGCACGACCGTATTTCCCAACCAGATCGTGTTCCTTGATATACTGGTCAGTGTACTTCATCCCACTGTCGTAGAGGTTTTTTTGATCTTCTTCTGTCAAATGAAATTTCGATGCCGAAATGCCGAAATCATCGATCTTGACCGAATGTGCCACGGCTTCCGGATTGTGATTAAAACCGATCACCTGAGCATACACCACCGCATCAAAGAGCACCGTGATATATTTTGTCAGTTCATCGCGCTTCAAGTCATTCAAATGCTCGTCACCGCTGAGATTGTCCAGGTGAAATCCCACTGTAGAATCATCAACTTCTCCATGCTGGTCGAATGCGTTGATCGGATAGTTGAGAACTGTACCACCATCGACGTAGATATCGTTGTCGGGTTTGCCATCCGGGAATTGCCAGGCTTCGAAGAATAGTGGTGCACCCATGGATGCTCTGACAGCATAAACTACTTTTACATAAGGTGTTTTGCGATAGCTGAATTCAGTGGCATTCCTCTTGTTGAGGTTACACGCAAAAACGCGCATTTCACGACAACCGGCATTGTGAAGGTCGGCAAATGTGGAATCAGATCTCTGATGCATTTTCATGCCTTCCTCCAACCACTCAAGGAGTTTTTGTCCTTTGTAATAACCATAGTGGGTAGCCACTCTCAATGGATTGGGATGATCTTAGAAATCCGAAAATGAAGTTTTGCCTACAAAATCCTTGATCTCCTCAGGAGAGCAGCCAATGCTCAGCAACATAGCCGTAGATGCACCGGCAGATGTTCCTGCCACACGTTTGACCTTATCAAGTAAGTTGTGGTTCTTTAAGGACTGCACAGCACCAGCATAGGCTATGCCTTTCACGCCTCCACCTTCGAAAACCAGATTCTCTAGATCCATGTTCGACATGTTTTAATGGCAATTTATGAAAATGGACTCTAAAATGACACAAGGTGCTGATGTTCACAACTGTTGGAAAGCGCCTCACCCCGCCCAAGAAAGCCTAATTAGGCTATCTTCGCCACTCCATGAGGTGCGCAATTCTGTTGATAATTAGTTTCTGGAGCTTCAGCGTTCACGCACAGCGTCAACCGCGCCTGACTCTGGGGACTCAGAACATCTACTCCGGGACCTCTGTCAATCTTGGATATGCATTTGATATAGGACCCTTGGAATTCAACCCTTCGGTTCGCTGGGTGGCCAGCCGCACTGCGGACCCTCTTTCAAGTCTTCCCGGTATTGACCTCACTGCGCATTGGTTCTACCAGATCGATGAGCGCATCAGCGGAGGCTTTTTTGGCCAGTACAGTTTTTTGTATTCTGGAAAACCGGTCAGCAACACTTTTCACGAGCTGTATGGTGGTCTTTGCACGAGATTCTTTCTGTCCAATCATTGGGATCTGCGACTGAAAAGCGGCGCAGGTGGTTATGTTCAAAGGGTTGATGCCGCATCAGGTATCAGCACGCTTAAAGGTTTATCGTATTGTCTAAGTTTTGGAGTTTCATATTACTTGCCCTGATCATTTCCGGATGCAGTGAAGCAGACCCACGAGCTAGTAATGTTGTGGTTCTGGGTCATGGTGGTCTGGGGTTTCCTTCGGCGTTGAATCAGTATCCTCCCAATACCTGGGAAAGTGTAGAACGAGCCATGGCCGAAGGTGCCGACGGTGTGGAACTTGATGTTCAATTGAGCGCCGATAGTACTTTGATCCTATTTCATGATAAGAGATTGGAGACCCAGGTCAATGCTTCCGGCACAGTGGCTGAATCCAACTCTCATGATCTATTGAAACTCGAATACCTGAGTCAGGATCTGCACTCCGCGATCCATATTCAAAGCTTGCAAGACGTGATCGATCAGGTTTCATCCAAATATGACGTGTTGGTAGTGTCTCTGAATATTCAGGTGCCTGAGGGGCGAGAGACGGACGAGGAGTATCGGCAGAGATTTGCCAGAGCGCTCGTGTCCTTCACACGAAGTCAACAACAGATCCATTACTTCATTGAATCCGAGCGAACCGATTATCTCGAGGCGATCAAAGCGATTGATCCCGATACCGATCGATTCCTTATTGGAGCATACACGGCTGAGAATGTAGCATTCATAAAGGCACATGGCGCTTTAGGTCTGGTTGCCAACTATACCGAGGTGAGTCCTGAACAAGCTCAGGATCTCAAGAATAATGGACTGAGGCTCATGGTCTATGGGTTGAAGATCCGGAAAGACATTGTGCGATCTGCTGATCTATTGCCATATGCTGTTCAAACTGACAATATCTCCTTAACCTTTTCCATCTACGGTTATCAAAATTAGCCTTTGGTCATTTCTCAACCGTGATTAATCGATAGGGTTGTGTACAGTCCGTTTTGTCGATTTTCTTTGCGCTTCAAATAAGTGCACGTGATCAGGTTAGAAGGAATAGAGAAAAGCTTCAAGGTTGGGAACCACGAGCTCAAAGTACTCAAAGGCATTGACCTCCATATCAAAGAAGGGGAGATGGTTGCCATTATGGGTAGTTCCGGTAGCGGCAAGAGCACCTTGCTCAATATCATCGGAATGCTGGATACCCATGATCACGGGGAGTATTATCTGGACGACCTGCCCATTGAAGACTTGAATGAGACCAAGGCCGCTAAATACCGCGGGAAATACATTGGTTTTGTATTCCAATCATTCAATCTGGTGGCTTTCAAATCAGCCATGGAGAATGTGGCACTTCCACTATACTACCAAAGCGTGGCGCGCAAGGAACGCAACAACCGCGCCCTGCACTATCTGGATCTTGTTGGATTGAAAGAGTGGGCCGACCACCAGCCGAGTGAGATGTCGGGTGGTCAGAAACAACGTGTAGCCATTGCACGAGCCTTGATCGCCGAACCCAAGATCATTCTTGCTGATGAACCAACTGGAGCTTTGGATTCTGTTACCTCACAGGAAGTCATGAATCTGCTGAAGAAGATCAACGCTGAGGGGAAGACCATGCTCGTAGTAACGCATGAGCACGACATTGCCGAACAATGCGATCGGATCATTCACCTGAAAGACGGTCGGATCACAGATCCCGAATAAGATTGGAACGGCTCAACGAAATATGGGATAGTATCAAGTCCAACAAACTGCGGACTTTCCTCACGGGCTTCAGTGTAGCCTGGGGTATCTTCATGCTGGTCGTGCTTCTCGGAGTGGGAAGCGGCCTCCAAAATGGGACGAAAGCCCAATTCGCGGATGATGCCATCAACAGCATATTTGTTCGAAATGGACAAACCAGTTTGCCCTACGCAGGTATGCAGCCCGGACGACAGATCCGAATGAAGAACTCGGACCTTCTGGCGATCAAGAGTGAGATCAAGGGGATCGATAAGATATCGGGGCGATTTGGAAAGTGGGGTGGAAGCCAGGTGGTCTATCAAAGGAAGAGTACCACATTCAATATCAGAGGTGTGCACCCTGATCACCAATTTCTCGAGAAGACCATTATGGTGAAAGGGAGATTTATCAGCCAAATGGATATTGAGCGCAAGCGAAAGGTTTGCGTGATCGGAGATAAGGTTCAGGTCGATCTTTTTGCCGGAGAAGACCCTATTGGTAAATGGATCACCGTAGCCGGAGTGCCATTTCAAGTTGTAGGAGCATTTGTCGACGAGGGTAGCGAAGGGGAGAATGGGATCATTTATACACCGATCAGCACCGCACAGCTGACCAATGGTGGGACGAACGAACTGGATGCGATCATACTTACGACCTTGGAGAATGATCTCACTACCACCAAACGGATCGCAGAGGAAGTAAAAATGATGTTGTCACATGCGCATCACTTCGATCCGGAAGATCCCAGAGCTCTGCACGTGAGAAACAACTTTGAAAACTATTCGCGTATTTCAAACGTGTTGGGGCTGATGAAGGCGTTCTTTTGGTTGATCGGGATCCTGACCATTATAGCCGGGATCGTAGGGGTGAGCAACATCATGATCATTACCGTCAAAGAGCGAACCCGAGAGATTGGTATCCGAAAGAGTTTAGGAGCCACGCCACGCTCCATTGTCACGATGATCATGCAGGAGGCGGTCCTGATCACAGGACTATTCGGTTACATCGGCTTGTTCTTCGGTGTATTCCTACTCGAATTGGTGGCCAAGTTCATTCCTGACACAGGAGCTGTATTCACAAACCCGACCGTCGATTTCAATACGGCACTTGCAGCTTTGATACTATTGATCGTAGCTGGTTCAGCAGCCGGACTGATGCCTGCACTCAAAGCAGCTCGCATCCGCCCGATCGAGGCACTTATGGACGAATAGACTGGCTATTAGCTATTAGCACTTCGCCTTTGGCCAACAACCTAAAACCTAACAACCCAATCCCTAATCCCTCATATGTACGTCGCGCTGCGGATAAGGGATCTCTATGTTATTCGCATCGAGCGCTTTCTTGACGTTTTCGAAAGCATTGAACCACACATCCCAATAATGCTCAGAGTTACAATGTGGTCGGACGGCTAGGTCGACACTGCTATCGCCTAAACCCATAACACCAACAAAGGGTGGAGAGTCCTTTAATACAAGTTCATCCTGCTTCAGAACATCGACATAGCGTGTATCGATGACCAAAACACCATTGGCGGGGACCACAACCTTGTACCATATATCTGAAGAATAGTTGGATGCGCAGGAGGGACTTGCATCGTTTGACTGCGTTGCGGAGTCATTACTATAGGTTTGGAAGTTGCACGACCCCGTATAGGTCAGTAAGAAGGCATCTTTACAGGTGTTGTTTGATGGCACCGCATAGATTAGAACGGACAGTGCGACAAAGGTGAAAGAGAGGATTAGGCGCTTCATTAAGTCAAAAAATAAACATTTATAAAGGCGTTTAGCAGTGGTGGCAGAACTCGTTGATCCGGAAAATAAATCTGGACTGATCTTTGTTCTGTACATAGTGCAACAGTGGATGTGAGAGCAGTTTGACAATCATTTTCACCAGTTCGATACAAATTGATTTACTTTGAAAAGGATTATGAATTATACAGAATCATTAAGGCGCATTTTGAAAGGCTCAGCTGTCTTTTCGCTTGTCGCTCTCATGCTTTTGGGACCTTCTGTTGGAAGTGTAACAGGACAAAGTCAGGAGGGTGAACTGGAATGGTATACTCAAGTGGAAAAAGCACAGGAGTTGTCATTGGCAACAGGTAAGCCCATTTTTGCATTCTTCACAGGAAGCGACTGGTGTGGCTGGTGTCACAAATTGCAACGCGACGTCTTTGCCAAGCCGGAGTTCATTTCGTGGGCAAAACAGAATGTGATCTTGTTGGAGTTAGATTTCCCTCGCAGAAAAAAACTACCACCTGCCTTGGCGGCTCAGAATAACGAGTTGAGAGCAGTGTTCAAGGTGACAGGATATCCCACGATCTGGATGTTCAAACTGCACCCGGATGAGCAGACCGGTAAAATGAATATCCAGGCTTTCGGTTCTTTGGGATACCCAAGCGGTGCGATCAAGGGCAAGGAAGAGGTCAAGTTCCTGGAGACTGCCAATATGATCCTGGCGAATCTGCCTGAGGGTTAATATTTTACATTTCCCGAATGGGTGGTGTAGTATATTGCGAGCATGATTCGCGCATCACTGATCCTTACATTATTTCTATCTTCTTTAGCAGTCTTTGCGCAAACTCCGGAAGTAGCTCAAAGCATCACTCGCAATGCATTCAGTAAGGCATTGGACGAGGGCAATGGCAATTACTACATAGCCTATGACATGAAAGGTGCGTATGGCACTGATATCGATTTCGATCGAGACGCCACCCATTTACTTCAGGACAATAATGGTCAGGATTTCTACGTCGTGAAATACGATGTGAACGACAGTATACTTTGGACTCTACGCTTGAGAAGTACCACTCTCAGCTTAAGGGACATGTGCTATGACCCCAAAGGAGAATTGGTTTTCAGCATACAATTTGCCGATAGTGTAGGTATTGGTAGTGACACGTTGATCCGGAGCGCAGGAAGTGAGGCGGCATTGGTGAAACTAGATCCAAAAGATGGTTCCATAAGGTCGTATCATCCTTTTCGCTCCAAAGGCACCGTGGCATTGGTGAAATTACAGATCGTGAACGGAAACTATCTGATCTGTATGAACGGTTCGGATTCTGTGGACATAGACCTTCGAACCTCGAATACCTATCAAATACCCCCAGGAGAACATTCTTTGAAATTAAAACCGGATGGTAGCGTCGTATGGGTTACTCCGGAATTGCCTTTTAGCTATTCCGAATTTTCCAGTGATACGTCAGGTGGTCTTTATATTAAAACGTATGTGAATGGTGGAAGAACTCGAGTCTTCACTTCACCTGGGAATAAATTGGACACGGCGACCAGTAAGGTAGGCTATGCCTATATCCTCTATAAGCGTAATAAGAATGGATTCTTTGAATATGCTAATTTCATTGATGCCGGACAATTGTACCTCGACAGGTCATCTACTTCGACCAACGGACTGTATTTATCTGGGTTTTCAGACAACTCCGAAGATCATGCTTATGAGTTTCAAAATGGAGACTCTGTGATCTCTGAGAATGGAGGTTATGGTTCTTTTTTGGCTTACATGCACGCCAACGGAGATATGCTCTGGTACAAGCATTTCGACGACAAGATCTGGGACGTGTTCTACAACGTGGGGCACGACAAAGACGATAACGCCTATTGTTCGGGTCGATTTCGAGACACATTAGACGCGGATTGGGGACCCAAGGAATCCTTGATATGGCCTGCTTCTGTAGTGAACAATGAATTGAATGCATTCGTGGTGAAATACACTCCTGATGCACGTTTTGCAGGAGCATTTGCGATCAGCGACATTCAGCAAAGTGATCATTTGTATACGTTGAGCGGTAATAAGATCCTTGTTTCAGGATATAGCCGATTCGGTAAATCTGCAGACTTCGATCCTGGTAAAGGACGGTTTGTAGCAAACCCCGATAGTACTCCAAACCAAGACTATCTGGCGATCTACTCCTATCCTGATGTCTTGTATGACACCCTTTACAGACAAACATGCAAGAACAAGTTTGATCTTTATGGAAAGACCTACACCAAAAGCGGAACCTATCTTGATACCCTTGAAGATGGCTTTCGTCCCAGATATCTCACCTTTATCCTGAATATGCTGCGCCCGAGCTCGGGAAGTATCGACGTATCGGGATGTGACAGTGTTGTCGTGAATGGGATCGTCTACTACACGTCGGGAATCTATAATCAGGATCTCAAGAATGACGTAGGATGCGATAGTTCGTTAAGAGTGTTCGCAGAGGTCCATCGATCGACTGATACGGCGATCTATGTGGAGTCATGCGATGGAGTGATGATCGAGGATACCACTTACGAACGAAGTGGCTCGTACAAGCATTACTACATCTCCTCAGAGGGCTGCGATAGCGTGGTGACTTACCATATTGACATTCTTGATAAGGATACCGCAGTGGTTTATGCCGAGAATTGCTCATTCACCCTGGTCAACGGGCAGGTGTATAAAGAAAGCGGCACCTACTACCAACGAGTACCCAGAACCGGCCAGTGCGATAGTATAGTGGTGGTTGATGTCAAAATATTCGGTAAGGACACGACCAATCGGTATATCGTGGATTGTGAACCCTATGAATACCATGACCAAACGTTCGAAAAGAGTGGGACTTATTACGTGCGTCTAGAAAACCAGCACGAATGCGATAGTATCATTAAATTTGAGTTCGCTCTTGAACCCCGAGACACCTCTGAATTCAGCTATCATTCATGTGGGCCATACTTCTTAAAAGACACGATCTTCGAAACAGAGGGTTATCACTATTTCACCGGAACCGGCAAATGCGACACTGTTTTCGCCGTTGATCTGACGATCTCGGAGGTGGACACAGACATTAGCAGGCGTGGAGATACCCTGATCGCTGCTCAGGATTCTGCTGCTTACCAATGGCGAGATTGCGACCGCGATGATAATATCAGCGGTGCGACTTCCAGAATGTTCAGACCAACGAGTACAGGAAAGTATCAGGTGATCCTTAATTACGGACCATGCGCAGATACCTCTGAGTGTTATGTCGTGGACCAGTTGAGAGTAGGAATTCCGAACACCAGTGTTCTGTTCAAGCTTTATCCTAACCCAACGCACGATCTCATCCAAGTGCATTGCGAGGCCCAGGGAAATAAACGAATTGAAGTCTACACGATAGGAGGGGAATTGGTTAGAACGGGCAATTTTACAGAACATCGGACGACCGTAGACCTGACAGATCAAACCGCCGGTGTCTATTTGTTTGTAGCTTCGTTCAATGGTCAATTATTTCGTCAAAGGATCGTGAAGTACTAATGTGAATGAGAAATCTTCTAGTCATTTTGGTATTGATTTTTCTTTCTCAAACTGGATTTGGGCAGGTACGAAGCGTACATTTCAGGATAAATCATTTGGCTAAAGGTGCTCCGTTATCCTATTCTTTAATCTACCAGAACGATCTCGAACAAGATTATAGATTCACGAGGATCGAGTACTTCATTACCGGATTTGAATTGAGTTCGGAAACAGGGAGAATGTCGCTGATTGACAGTGTATGTCTCGTTAATGCAGCCAAACCCGCCCAGTATGATCTGGGATCTATTGATCTCGAACGAGTCGACAGTCTGCATTTTCATTTTGGAGTGGATAAAGAGCGCAACCACGGTGATCCGTCCGTTTATCCATTGGGCCATCCTCTCGCACCGCGCGACAGATACAGCATGCACTGGGATTGGGCCAGTGGTTACCGTTTCTGGGCAGTAGAAGGGGATGCGGATACGACCGGAGATGGCGAAATGGATGTTTCGTTCCAATACCATATTGCAATCGATGGTAACTACCTTCCAGCGTCATTGGAAACGATCGTTCAGAATAATGATTCGATCAGCTTTCTCATGGACATTGACTATGTCGACCTCCTGGCCGGAGTTGACTTTAGAGGAGAACCGGTTGTTCATGGTGGATTTGGTGGCCCGTACGATACTCCGTTGGATTCTATGTTGGTTCGACTGCGCACGAGGTCATGCTACAGTTCAGGGTTTCAGCGAGTGCTGAATACGAACTCTGATCTGGACTTGCAACAAACAAGTATGCATCCAAATCCGGCACATGAGAGTCTGCACATTGATCACCCTTATCGCATCGAACATATTCAGATCCTGGATGAACTTGGCAGGATGATCAAGGACGTGCTGCCAGCGCCAACCCATGAAGTCAGCATTCAGCTTGAAGGCTTGAAACCCGGGGTCTATTTTGTGAGGATCACGGATGAAAAAGAGTGCATTTCTACAAAACGATTGATCATCCGCTGATCAAGGTTTGTAGTTCTCGTTAGTTATCGCATCCTGGTCAGTCAGCCTTTTTAGAAAAGCCAGTAGTTGCTCTTGTTCTCTATCGCTCAGCCCTAGCGGTTTCACCAACGGACTTTTCTGATGATGCGAAGAACCACCAGAATTATAGTGGTTGATCACTTGTTCAAGGCTCTCGAAGCTTCCGTCATGCATATAAGGAGCAGTCAATTCTACATTTCTCAGACTAGGCGTCTTAAACATGGCCAGGTCACTGCTGTCGCCGGTGAGGATGAACCTTCCTACATCTTTATAGACGTCGGTAAGACCGTTATTCTTGAATTCGTAATTGGTGAAATTGAATCCTGAGTGGCATTCGCTACAGTTGGTCCTGGTTGAGAAGAACAGGTCACGACCGGCAAGTTCATCGCTATTCAGTCCGGTTCCTGTTCGTTCGTGCTTGTCATACAGAGAATTACCGCTGAGCAGCGTTCGTTGAAAGTTCGACAGGGCTCTGGTGATCACGAAGTAATCCATGTCGCGATCGTAGGCATCCCGACTCATTTGCATGTATTCCGGATCCATTGCCATGCGCTCGCCGGCCTGAACGATGTTGAACGCCATTTCGCTGTGCTCCTGAATGGGAACGAGCACCTGTTGCTCGAGTGTTGGAACTCCTCCTTCGCGCATGAAATAGGGGTGGTATGCCACATTGAACAGAGAAGGAGCGTTTCTCCGACCTATTCTGCCATCAACACCCGGAGTGACCGGCAAGTCGTCGGCAAAGGCCAGTTGAGGCTCATGACAGGTTCCACAGCTTATGGTGCTGTCGATAGATAGCGCAGGCTCAAAGAACAGTCGTTTCCCCAGCTCAAATCGCTCCGTAGTGAAGGCATTGTCTTCCGGGTAGTCGATCTGAGGAAAGCCTTCCGGGATCTGTGGAGTAAAGCTGTCGTTCGGAACTGGAGGATCAGGGGTATCGTCAGATGAGCACCCAGCCGAAGACAACACAATAACTCCCAACAGGAGTGAGAGCACTTTGAATTGCCATCTGCGGTGTGCTGTGAGCATGCCGCTAAGTTACATCAGCAAAATTCAATGCAGGATGAGCCTTTGAACTTGTGCACCCATTTCGCTTTGCAGCACAGCCTGGTAAATGCCTTGAGGAAGATGCTTTACATCAATAGATCCTCCGCCGGTCAAGGACGAAGAGTATACGACTTGTCCTGTCATATCCCAAAGCTCAAACGTTGCATGCTCAGCAGAATTTTCAACATGGATCGTTTCGTTCGCAGGGTTTGGATAGATGCGCAAGGAAGAGTTGATCGATTGATCATCAACAGCCAGAACCACATCGGCTGGCTGATCTTTGGAGGATGCTACTTGCTCAATGAATTTCGTATCGGTATGCTGCACAAATGCCATGACATACATACGCTCCTTATTCCACTCTGTATGATGATCCGTGCTGATAATTAAAACTACTGAATCGCCTGTACCGGCCAGGGTCAGAGCATCGATGTGCATCACACGTCGGAATACATCTTTATGCGTTTTTTCACCATTAGGTGCATCGTAGAACACGGTGTCTTCCACAGCAACTACGAAGAGTTCCATGTCGCCAAACGAATGGTCCGCATCGGTTCTCACGACGATCCGTGCGCGCAAAGAGTCGGCGCTCCCGGCGGTCTCTTCGACCTTCACGGCGATCGGAGTGCTCTTACCTTCTTCGTCTGAAAAAAGATCCGAATTGCTATAGTTCGTGCTGATAGACTTAACCTTTCCCTGCACCACAACTCTAGGGGTTCCTCCGTAAATATTGTAGAAGCGGGTACGTGCATCATTCTCCGTGGTATTGTGTTTGTTCAACACACAACTGGAATAAGGGCTGCTCGGATGATAGGAAATATGCATGATGCTGCGATTGGCAGCGAGGTTGGTATACAGTCCGGGGTTCCGACTTCCGCAGATACCACATCTCGTATTGGTAAAATGCTCGACAACTACATTGCGGTCGACTTGAGCGCTTAGATCACTTCCAATCAGAAGCGCAGTAAGAATAAAGGTTAGTTTTTTGAAGTTCATGCAGTTACATCAGCACTGCATGTGAATGGTTCTTCAGAAAAGTAAGAAGGGAGTAAAAAGGAACTAGGGTGTCAACTTCACCACAATAGGCGATGCTTTGTATTCGCTTCCATCCTTTGCGGTCAGCAAGATGTTGTCTATGACCAGATCAGTTCCCGGTTCGCTTTTCAGGATCCTGGATATCGATCCATCCGACAGTCTGGCTCTTGGCTCGCGTGATATAAATGCCGTACCGTTCTTTGGTGCGACGATCACCTGGTAGCTCACCACGGAATAGCCGTTCACAGCGATCAATCCCATGCGCTTCGCTTTCCTGACGGCGTCAAGACTCAGCTCACCGTCTTTGGCCAATGTGAGTGACACAGGGGAGGGCTTGTCGGTGGATTGTGCTGAGAAGGCCGTGGTTGCAAGGAGGAATATAAGAGCGAATAGGATTTTGATGGTGGTTTTCATAGCGTTCGGTGTGAGTTGCTTAGGTAACGAAATCCTGCGAAGTCGATTGCATGAGACGGGATGTCGCTTAGGATTGCGTCACTTTGTTTCGCGTTCCTCTCTTAGCCGTGTAGTGGATTAAATCCCGCCGAACTTCGTTCGATTCCGAGCTTTTTCCCTTCACAAATCCTCAAGCAAGCTTGGAATTTGGTCATAAAAAAAGCCCGGGTCGCTGCACGACCGGGCTTTCATCATCAAGTGCACCCGAGAGGATTCGAACCCCTAACCCCCAGAGCCGAAATCTGGTATTCTATCCAGTTGAACTACGGATGCAATATCTAGGCTATTTCTATCCCGGTGCAAACCGGTTTCCGTATTCAATCCAGCTTGCCCGCCGGAGCAAAGCGCAGGAGAGTTGAACTACGGATGCGATTGAGCATGCAAATATAACGTCTTGCATTCTCGTCAAAGTCAGAAAACTCAGCTTTTATTGAACGTATACCCCCTCAAAAACTCCTCCGTCTCCATGCGTCTCCGACCTTCCAACTGCAACTCATGAACATGCAACCAACCGTCGCTACATGCAATGCGCACATAGCTTTTGCCGTCGGAATCGAAAACACCGGGTGAGACATCATGTGAAGCGGCCTCCACGCTCGATCGGAAGATCTTCAATACGAGATCCTTTTCAGTGTCAGGGTCGTTGATGAAAGTTCTTGCTACTGGATATGGACTCAGGCCACGCACTAGATCATGGATCTCCTTAGCACCCTTTTTCCAATCAATGATGCAATCTTCCTTGAATATCTTCGGAGCTGCATGTCGAGCGCTTGAGTCATCCTGCGGGTGTGCAGTGAGTTCACCGCTTTCGAGGCCATCCAGCGTTTTGAGCACCAGATCCGCACCTTCGATCATCATGCGGTCGTGTAAGGAGCCGGCGTTTTCATCCGAACCAATCATCATCTTGTGCTGTAGCAGTATCTCACCCTTGTCGATCTCGTGAACCAATTGAAATGTGGTCAGACCGGTCTCGGTTTCCCCATTGATGATCGCCCAGTTGATCGGTGCTGCGCCACGGTAGTCGGGCAGGAGGGAAGCGTGCAAATTGATCGTGCCTCGAGGAGGCATATCCCAGACCGATTCGGGGAGCATCCGGAATGCAATAACGACCTGTATATCCGCATTCCAGGCTCTCAATTCTTCCTGAAAACCAGGGTCTTTCAAATTCGTTGGCTGAAGGAGCGGAATATCATTTTGGATGGCAAAATCCTTGACCGGGGAATATTGGATCTTCATCCCACGACCCGCCTTGCGGTCGGGAGCAGTGATCACTCCAACGAGTTCATGCGAACTCTCCTGGAACTTCTGCAAAGAAGGAACCGAGAAATGCGGGGTGCCGATGAATACGATCCTCATCCGCGACTCCGATTATTTGATGCCTTTGAATATGCGATTCCAGCGAATGCGGTCGAATTTCTTCTCTTCCACAACCTGCTGTTGTCCGAATCCGTCGGGAACGATATACCGTTGAATATCATGCCTTACCGACATCCAGATGAAGAGGGCCTTACCCACCACGTGGTCTTCAGGCACAAAACCCCAGAAGCGCGAATCCAGAGAGTTGTGGCGATTGTCTCCCATCATGAAGTAATAGTCCATTTTGAACGTATACTCGGTGAGTTCATTTCCATCCAGATACACTTTACCATGTCGGCGCTCCATCTCTCCGGCGCGTTCATATACGCTGATGAGACGTTCGTACATTTCGAAGTTGGCGGAATCGATCTTGACGGTCACACCTTTCTTCGGCACCACGATCGGGCCGTAAAAGTCTCTCGTCCAGCGGTCGCTCTGATCTTCCGGGAAAACGGAATTATGTCCTTGTCCGGGTGTGTAAATACTCGTATCCAACGACAGCACATCCGTGCGTCGTTTCAATTTCTGGTAATTCTCATCCGTTAAATGTAGGTTCGTGAGATACGGCAACTTGGGTTTATTTGCCGAAGGTTGAGATATCTCCATTTTATCAGTGATATCCAGCTTTTTGTATAGCTGCTCCGACAAGAAGTGTCCATCAGTCCGCATGATGTACTGCATCTCGCGTTTCGGTGGTACTTCTTCCGCAACCCCATTGATATGTACGACTCCTTCTCTAACCTCAAGCGTGTCACCGGCAATGGCTACACATCGCTTGATGTAGTTTTCCTTCTTGTCGACCGGTCTGCCTTCGCGCTCGTCCGGCCAATTGAACACCACCACATCGCCGTTCTTGATCTTTTGGAAGCCCGGTAGTCGGTAGTATGGGACCTTCAACGCTTCCGAATATGCCTTTACATTGAAACGCGGAATGGTGTGATGCGCGAACGGGAAGCTCAGCGGAGTCATGGTCAACCTAGCGCCGTAGTTCACTTTGCTGACGAATAGGAAATCCCCGACCAACAAGGATTTCTCCATGGATGAGGTGGGTATTTGATAAGCCTCAATGAATAGGCTCCGGATGACGGTGGCGGCTATGACGGCAAAAAGTATGGCGTCGACCCATTCACCGAACTTGTGTTTCTTCTTGAAAACGTAGCGGTAGATATAGTATCCCCAGATCGCGATCTCCCAGATGAGGAAGAAGACCAGTGCAGTGAAGAATGAAGCTCCTGCACCTAACCACATTGTAAAGAACAACAGTAGGTTGAAGAAGGTCCATACGATGATCACGACCTTAGTTCGCAATCGGAAACTCTTGAATAACTCGATCAGGTTCAGTTTCATGGTCAGTTTTTAATGGCCAATACGTCTTTCATGCTGTGGATCCCGCGTTTCCCGGGTAACCACTCCGCAGCCAGAACAGCTCCCAAGGCAAAGCCTTGTCGGTTATGAGCCGTATGACTGATCTCGATCGTGTCGATCTCGCTGGAGTATTTCACCACATGGGTTCCCGGCACACCATCTTCTCTAATGGCCTCAATGTTCAAGTCTAACGGTCCGGTCTCTGTGCGATTGTCTCCCTCCTGACAAACCCACTCGTTTTTTCTATCAACGAATTTTAGAATATCATTCGCAATGGAAATGGCGGTTCCCGATGGCGCATCGAGCTTCTGCAGGTGGTGCACTTCTTCTATGCTCACGTCGTATTCTTCCTGAGGGTTCATCAACTCGGCAAGTCTGCGGTTGAGCTCGAAGAAGATGTTCACACCAACGCTGAAGTTAGTAGCACAAAGTAATGGAGTACCGTAGGCGGTGCTCAATTCAACGATATCATCGTAGTTGTCGTACCAGGCGGTAGTCCCAACTACGACTGGTATTCCTGCTCTCAGACAGGTCGAAATATTATCGGCTGCAGCGGAAGGTACGCTTACCTCGATGGCAACATCCGATCCTTGGAGATCTTCTTCATCGAATCCATCACGACCCACTTTCAAGGTGATCTCATGTCCTCTTTCCACAGCAAGCGTTTCGATCGCTTTGCCCATTTTCCCGTACCCGATGATCGCAATCTTCATGATTCTTCGTTGAATGTGTGCAAATCTACTATTAATCACCTCAATCGAACGCCGGAGCTCGGGCTATATTTGTCGGCAGTCTATGAAAGGATTCATCCGTTTGTTACTCAGTGGCGCGGGAATTTTATTTCTCGGAGCCACAGCTGGTTTCTACTATGTGGTGCTTGCTCCAAATACGGTGAATGAGAAGTGTGTAGTCGTCAAAGTGGGGCAGGACTGGGATTATGACAGTCTGCATGCCGAGCTGAGCAGATCAGTTTTGGCTTCGGGATCGACGTTCAACCTTCTTGCCGGTCAAATGAATCTGGCAGCAAATATCTATCCCGGTGTTTATTCTGTGGAGCCGGGTCTGAACAACCGCGAGATCATCACGATGTTTCGCAGTGGTCAAATGCGGGAGGTGAAGGTGGTCATTCGCAGTCATCAGCAGGGAGTGGATGTTTTCGGAGTTCTGGCGAAGGAGCTGGAACCCGACAGCGCTAGTATTACGAGGGCATTTGAGGAGAGCAATGAGATCGCCGAATTGGGACTCACCGGAGATAAGTGGGCGTGTATATTCCAGGCTAATACGTATCGATTCAATTGGGCATCCTCTCCGGATCAGATCGTGCAGCGATTTGTTCGGGAATTCAATACTTTCTGGAATGAAGAGCGCAGGTTGAAGGCAGAAAAGCAAAGATTGACACCTGCAGAAGTTTGCATCCTTGCCAGTATTGTCGATGGGGAATCGACCAAAACAGAAGAGATGGCCACCATCGCCGGGGTTTACCTCAATCGCCTCAAGAATCGTTGGCCACTGGGTGCTGATCCGACGCTTCTCTTTATTGCAGGAGAGCAGGGCAGGCAGCGCGTTTTGAATGAAGATAAAGAAGTGGTTCATCCATACAACACATACAAGAATCTGGGTTTACCTCCCGGGCCGATCATGTTACCCAGCACACAGGCGATCAAAGCTGTTTTGGATCCGGAGGATCACAACTACATGTTCTTCTGTGCACGGGCCGACTTCAGCGGATACCATGTCTTTGCCAGAACCCTTACCGAGCACAACCGAAACGCGAACAAGTATCGCAGAGCACTGAACGAACGCAATATCTATCGATGACAGGTCGAGTTCAGATAGTGGAGCCTTTTTCTACAGGCTCACACAAGTACTGGGCTGAACGGATCCAAGAACACAGCAGCTGGGAGATCGATCTCAATACACTTCCGGGCCGACATTGGAAATGGCGCATGTCCTCAGGCTGCATTGACCTGGCAAAGTCCGCAGGCACCATGCCCGAACCTGATATATTTCTATGCAGTGATATGCTCGATCTGGCTGCATTTAAAGGGCTTCTTCCAACCAATCTGAGCCAAAAGCGATTTGTACTGTATATGCATGAGAATCAGTTGGTTTACCCACAATTGAATCCTAATGAATTTGACCGCCAATATGCATTCATCAATTTTCGGTCGGCATTGGCCGCTTATGAGATCTGGTTCAATTCCGCTTTTCATCTGGAAGCGTTCCTTGGATCATTACCTGACTTTCTCAAGGCATTTCCAGACAAGAGAAACACCGATCGTTTAGATGATCTTCGAGATAAATCAAAGGTGATACCTCTGGGGATAGATGAGATGGACACGAGTGACCGGACTGTCAATGATGTCCCTCACATTCTATGGAACCATCGTTGGGAGCACGATAAGGATCCCGATGGGTTCTTTGATCTGCTCTATCGCCTCTCGGCAAATGACCTTGATTTTCGCTTGATCGTGCTGGGAGAATCGTACGGTATCATTCCTGACTGCTTCGTTGAAGCGAAAGAGCGACTAGCCGACAAGATCGTTCACTGGGGATTTGCACCACGTGATTCATATGAACGCTGGCTACTGACGGCTGATATACTCCCGGTGACCAGTCAGCAGGAATATTTTGGACTCAGTGTAATGGAAGCTGTTCATGCGGGCGTGACGCCGATCTTGCCTCGGCGCTTGGTCTATCCGGAGCTGTATGAGGCCAAAGACGTTGTATTCTTTTCAGATGAAGACGAATTATTCAGTCGGTGCGCTGAACTGATCAATGCACATCCTCATCGCACACAATTCGACATGAGCGAATTTGCTTGGGGAAATGTGATCCAGAGCTACGATCATGCATTTTCTAAGATCTGTCACGGATAAATACCTGCGACAGCGGCACGATTATGTGAAAGGTAGCCTAAAGGCATGCCTTTAGGCTACTCCTGATCTCAAATAAAAACCTCCGTGTCCTCCGTTCCTCAGTGGTTCAATCCTTTGTGCACTTTGTGCCTTTGTGGTTCAAATACTATGTTCCCGCCAACGGCAGTGCGTTTTTTGAGATCTGTCACGGGTAAATACCCGCGACAGGTGAGAGATTTGAGTTGTCACGGGTAACATACCCGCGACAGTGTGTTAAACCAATCCCAAGGACCATCCTTCGACAGGCTCAGGGACCGGTCCTATTAATCTGTAGGCTGGCATGCCCGTAGCCTGCGGCATCTTCTCCGTGTACTCCGTGCCTTCGTGGTTTCTTCTTTGTGCTCTCTGTGTTTTTGTGGTTCAATCCTTCAATGAAATCAAAACCTCAAAACAAAATGCTCCTCCGCCACACCTTCTCTTAGGAACGCGATACCTAACATGTACAGATCGACCGTCTGCGTAACTCGCTCATGCGCCTTGATGCGCTTCCAGGCTCGTTGCATACCCGCCGACCAGTTGATATCATCGAAAATCAGCACGGTATTGCTGTGCGTGTAGGGGAGGACCATCTCGAAATACTCGATCGTTGCATCGTAATCGTGGTGACCATCGAAGAACACAAGATCAACACGACCCAGCTCTTCCAAAACACCGGGAAGGACATCAACGAAGAGCCCTGATCGAACCTTGCCTTGTACATCGAGCGATTCCAAATTGAATGTTGCGATTGTCGCGACCTCCTGATTGCCTTCGATAGTGATGAACTTTGATTTTTCATCGAGCGATGAAGAAATGTATGCAGCTGATATCCCAAGAGAACTACCCAATTCGATCACATTGGACGGATGGTGGAATGCTACGATCCGGCTGAGTAATTGGGCGTATTTGGGCTGATTGTCGGCTCTTCGCGCGATCTGCGAGATAGAACGACCATCTCCGATTAAGCGTTTATCTTTTGATAATTGAGCCCGAAGCGCCTCGATCTTATTCCATTGAGCGTTTCGCTTTCGGTCTTTTAGAATGGAGCGACTCCAATTGAAAATGAATGGGGAATGAACCGATGAAGTCGATCTTGCTTTTACCAGGTATTTCAAGTAACCGATCGCGACCTTCCCGATCCCATATCTCTCATGGGTTGGG
>VMDK01000109.1 GCA_008080835.1 Sphingobacteriia bacterium
ATTTTGAAATTGTCGAACCCTCCCACCTCGGCTGAATCCAACAAGCGGAAAATGGCGGTTGTGTCCATATTGAGCTTGTTGACCTTGTTGAGCAATGCGGCTCCCATCATGTTCACAGCATCTACATCGATGCGGTTTACTACTCCACCCGCGCCTAGCTCAAGCGCTTTCTTTTCACAACTGATCACAGAGTCATATTCTTTGGTCTGCAGGTGCAAGTAGCCCTTCATCATCCAAATTCTTGCATGATATGGATGTTCAGTCACTTGTTCCGTAAGAATGTCTTCCGCAGTTCGAAGAAATTGGGCTTTTAAGGTGGTGTCGGTTTCCTTTTTGGCTGAATCGATCCATACCAGACTTTCTTGCCATGGATTCATGACTGTCGGGGTGTAGAATTCAGCCCAGATCACGATGAATCCTAAAACCACAACAGCGGCAAGGATCAACAGAGAACGCATTGGTTTAGGAGGTGCATCCGGACCTGTGAACAACGGATCACTTGGTGGGGTAGGAGCAGGAGGTCTTTTTTGTTGCTTTTTCTGCTTGGTAGGTCTCTTCTTACTCATGAGTTCAAATAATGGTCCTAGGTACTAATGAAGTTGGGGTTATTTCATTTTGGCAAGATAATATTTTGACCAGAGATCGATTAGCCCGAACCCGATCATTGAGAAACCCATCCATTGCAGAATAGGGGCAGCGTCGATGAATTTTTCTCCGAATAGTAGCCGGAGAAAGAACTCGGGAAACAAGAAATAAACTAGCGCGATCAATCCTGAAGAACAAAAAACCAGCGTTGATGAAATGATCAAGTTACGTCTGGTAGATGATCGGGGATTGTTGCTTGATGTTTCTGTAAATAGGACCATACTCACAGCTGCAGTCACGAATAGTATAGTTCGTGAGATGGTCAGAGCCGCGTTCCAGTACCCAGTGAACTCATTAGAATATTCGTGTTTGATATAGAGTGTGGGTAGATTGATACTTCCCCGAATGGCGAATTGAACTGCTAACATTACTCCCATGAAGCGATACAATTCTTTTCTGCTGAATGAAGCCGACTCTTTGTGGGTGAAACGTTTGTTGTGGGTCAATTCAAGAATTACGAATGAAATGAGGTATGCAATGCAATATGAGCCAAGAGCTCCTGTTGCACCAATCCCAAGATAGACCAAAGCGAATAATGCAAGCAAGCGCATGAATGATTCAATGATCAGGTTCCAAGAATATTGTGTGTAGTTGCGCACCCCTAGTGCAACTCCTCTGCTTATGCCAAGTAAAAGTGAAAATAGACCTGTGAATGCGATCAGGATCAGCACTCCCGGCCGGTCTAGTTTCAGATAATCACTTATAGTGTTTCTGAAAATCATGACACCTATGAGTATTAGTCCCCCAATTGCAAGAGCGTCGATCTGAAAGCGCTGTTTCAGTTTTCTTATGGCCTTGGGGTCGGATGCATTGGCTCTTGAAATGAATTTTGTGACCGTCGAACTTAATGCGCTCAAAGGTAATCCGATGACCATGACCGTAGCGATCAGAGCACCAAACTCCCCATATTCTTCGGGTCCGAGTAGCCTTCCAGCAATGAAATGGAAGACGAATGCCAGTATATTGGCAGCGACCACACCAGCGGTCATGATCACATTTTTCTGAATCAGGCTCATGGATCCTTTCGGTGCCTCGAAGGTATGTTTAAATCGGATTTATCACTCGGTAGGTGATTTTTGTCCATGACAGAATGCATCAATAGCTTGGATTAATATGTTGTCACGGATTAATATCTGATATAGCGTATATGTTGAGATCGTTGCCCCGCCCTTTTGTTAGTCGCCGTTGTATGCCCGGTACCATTTCCAAAAATCTCTCAGTCCGTCTTCGAGCTCTGTGTTAGGTCTGAAACCAGTCAGTTTCTCAATCCTACTCACATCCGCAAACGTTGTAATGACGTCTCCAGGCTGCATATCCAAAAACTCCTTCTCGGCTTCTCGACCAATAACATTTTCCAAAGTCTGAATGAATTTCATCACGCTTACCGGCGTGTGGTTGCCTATGTTCAATATCCGGTGTGGAACCGGATCCGCAGATGGAGGCTTATTCATAAGTGCAGTCAGTCCGCTGATGATGTCATCTACATACGTAAAATCCCGCTGTGGTTTCCCATGACCGAATACCTTGATCCCTTCGCCATTCACGATTCGTTTGCTAAAACTGAAATAAGCCATGTCCGGGCGACCCCAGGGACCATAGACCGTAAAGAATCGCACACCCGTGGCAGGGATTCCGTAAAGGTGGCTGTACGTATATCCTTTAAGTTCATTCGATCGTTTGGTGGCGGCGTATAATGAGATCGGTTGCTCCACCGGGTCGTCCTCGCTGTAAGGCACTTTCGTGTTGTTCCCGTATACCGAACTCGAGGAGGCGTAGATCAAATGTTTGACCTCATGGTGTCGACATGCTTCCAGTATCGTCAGGAAGCCCGTCACATTACTTTCGGAATAAGCAAATGGTTTTTCAAGTGAGTAACGCACACCTGCTTGAGCCGCCAAATTGAAGACATATGCAGGTTGTGATCGTCGGAACAGATCCATGACCAGTGCTCGATCTTCTATACTTCCATGAACGAACTCCAGATCTTCTTTTGAACAGCTTTTGTCATAGCTTTCCGGAAGATCAAGACCAAGCTCGCGAAGTCTATCTTCTTTGAGTGAGACCGCATAGTAGGCATTCAAACTATCGATCCCAATGATCTTGTATTTCCCTTCTGCCAATAACCGCTTGGCGAGATGAAATCCAATGAAGCCGGCAATTCCGGTGATGAGTACGACAGGTTTCTGCATGATCCGAGTAGTGATCCCTCGGCAAGTTTACATCATTCTTCCGAGCTATAGACCTCCCGGATGCTGTAAACATGATCTTTCGTGGTCTCGAAATAATCCTTCAGCATGATGTCCATGATGATCCCCGAGATGAAGAGCTGTATCCCTCCAAGCAGAAGGAACATGGTCAGATTGGGAAAGGCCGAGTCGGACATTTCCCAGCCTGTGAGGTACAGATAAACGGTATATGCACCTGAAAGTATCCCAAGGAAGATGACGAACATGCCCATGCCACCCAGAAGGTGAAGGGGCCGGGAGGCGAATTTGTTCCAGAACCAGACGCTCACCATATCGATGAGTCCCTTCACTGTGCGGCGCCAGTTGTACTTGGTCACTCCGGCCGTCCGTGGTCGGTGATTCACCACATGCTCTCCCACCCGGAATCCCTTGATCTTGAGAATGGCAGGTATGAAGCGATGCATCTCGCCGTAAAGTGAAATACCCTCAAAACACTCTTTCTTGTACACCTTGAGAGAGCAACCACTGTCGTGTATTCCGTCATTTAGAAGTACCCCTCGGATCTGATTGGCCCCTCTGGACACAAAGTGTTTCATGAAGCTGTCTTTGCGGTTCTTACGCCAGCCGGAGACAACATCCAGATCATTGTTTCGCAGGTGGTCGATAAGTACCGGAATATCATCCGGATCATTCTGTCGGTCCCCGTCCATGGTCACGATCAACGGATATTTGGCCGCTTTGATGCCGGCATCCATAGCGGCCGTCTGCCCAAAATTCTTTCGCAGATCAATCAGTTTGACCGGGCTCAAGTTCTTGATGATATCCACAGTGCGGTCGGTGGAGCCATCATTGATGAAAATGATCTCAAATTCGTAATTCTCCCGCTGGCACAAGGAAACGATGTCGGCATGTAGCGCAGCCACATTGCCTTCTTCATTCAAAACGGGTATTACGACACTGATCTGCATGAGGGTTGTTCAATTGATCCTACAAACATAGGGATAGCATACGATTTGAAGTTGGCCGGAACAAACATCACTTGACAAAAGCGTTTTAGGCCCGGAACGTGAGAATTGAGTACTGCTCTCCGGTGAGAACACCCATGTCATTCAGCTTGTCGATGATGTCGAATTCAGGCTTCAAATACCTGTTCAGGTTCTCCTTCGCCAAGGGACTCAATTGGGTAGACATAGACTTATTCTTTTTATCGTGTCGCGTGACATCGATGTTGAATAGCCGTTTCATGTCTTCAGCCAGGGACTCTGTGCAAATGACACCACCGATATTCTCTGCAGGACAGTCGTTCAAAAAGTCTTTCAGGTAGAATTGAATGTCCTCATATAAATGGTGGATGTAGTTGTCTTTATTGGAGAGATCGATCAACAGGTCTCCATTATTATTATATAAAGCTTCCGCAAGCCTGTTAACATCCCCAAACTTTTTAAGTAGATCATATTCCCCATCGAAGCGATCCTTTTGGACCTGATCGAGAACAACTAATTTATATCTCCAATTAAAGGCGGATATGAATCGAGAAACCAGATTTCTTAATGCAATGAAATACTCCTTTCCTTTAACGTAACGAGCCGGACGGATGTGGACTTGATAAAAACTAAGGTCAGATCGTTCCAGTTCTCTTACCACAGTGGATCCTCCGCACTTGCCAATGTGGATCAGTACGGTAGAGCTGGTGAGATAATTGACTCTGTTCTTGATGTATCTAGGGACATTCCTTATCCTGTCCAAGAGAGAGGCGAATTTCATTGCCTCAAAAATAGCGTTTCATATCCGGTGTTTGAATCAACTACTCATAGAGCAACACCGCCGCTTTGTTGGAAGTGGCCGCATAGTCGTGTCCGGCATTGGGAATGATGTGTAATTCCCATCGATAGGTTCTCTCGGCTTCATCGGCAAGCTCCGCAGAACGCGCATGGAAGTGCCGGGCGCGGTCCAGACGATTCAAGCCCTGTAGGTCGACGATGGCATTATGCCGCAAACCCGCTGAATTGGGGTCGATGTCCTCGGAACCAACGACCACGATGAGCCGGCGATCGAATAGGTCATCGGGATAGGTCTCAACAGCCAGACTGCCGCCAGTGCCATAGGGGAAAGTGATCCCGGTATCCGGTACGGTATACCATCCGGGAGCACCGGCCACCACTCGGTGGACTTTGCTATTCGGTTTATAGATGAAAAAACGGTGAGCTACCTGTCCTCCGGCACTGTGTCCGAACAGGTCGTATACCTGCGCATCGCTGCCGATCGTATCTCTGAACCACTCAAATATGGGGTCGAAGATCGAATAGGTCCATTCAGCTTCATCATTCAGCGTAGATCCGGACGGGTTGTCTCCGTCCTCGAAGATGTTGCCCATGTGAAATGCATCACTGCCCGGATAATGGGTCCGGGAGAATTCAGGAGCAAGCAAGATGAAGCGATAGCGTTCCGACTCATCGATCAGAAGGTCTCTGCTGAGCTCTGCATCCCTGCCGTTGCCATGTATGGCAAACATGATGGGAGAGGCTGAGTTGCAACGGTCGGGAATGTGGTAGAATAAGTTCACCGGCCTGTCGCTCAAGGGTTGATAAGCATTGAAGGACATAATCCCCGTTCCGTTGATGAACAAAGAATCCGGAGTGGCCTCTTCATTCACATCGGTCGGTTTGGGATCAACAACATTATTATCGCAACCCCAGATGACAAGAAAGAGGATACAAGAGAATATGGTCCTGTTCAATTGGTACATGTAGATGGTAAATGTAGTATGTCCTTCTGCATCAAATGCATACCAACTGTCAGGCTTTTGACATACCGATCCTCAAATAGATCTTCTTCTGTTGCTTTGCCTGAGCATTGTAGGCATCCAGTTCGCGCTGGATATTGATACTGCATTCCACCGCATCTAAAGCACTGGAGAATTCGACCATAAAGGCATCGCCAATGGTCTTGATCTCGTTACCTCTGAAGTTTGGGAATATGTTCTTAGGAGTTTTCGGTGCAGATCGAGCAAGTACAGAGCATTTCCCTCATCTTCCTGGGAGATGGCACTGTAGCGAACTATGTCCGTAAACATGATGGCCGCGAGTTTTCTGACTTCAATTGACACGGCTTTAACTTCTGCGAGAACCAAATTTGCGAATAAATATCACATGAATGTCATGAGCGGATTGAGTCCACCATAAACCCTTCAAAATCAACGCGAAAATCGAACTGTTCAGCAGATCAATTGTAAAATCTGCGCTTCAGTCCAAATGCTACACGGACGAGAAGAATGAGTGCTGGAACCTCGACCAGAGGGCCAATCACCCCGGCAAATGCCTGTCCTGAGTTCAGACCAAAAACGGCGATAGCGACCGCGATGGCTAGTTCGAAATTGTTACCAGCAGCGGTGAATGCGATGGATGCATTTTGGTCGTATTTAGCTCCAACAGCTTTGCTGATGAAGAACCCGAGTATGAACATCACCGCAAAGTAGATGAGCAAAGGGATCGCGATCCGCACCACATCAAGGGGCAAATCCACAATGAGTTCACCTTTGAGTGAGAACATGACAACGATCGTGAATAACAAGGCGATGAGAGTCATGGGTGAGATGGTCGGGATGAACTTTTGGGTATACCATTCTTCCCCTTTGGAACGGACAAGGACGATCCTGCTGAGCATTCCGGCCAGGAATGGTATGCCCAGATAGATGGCAACACTTTCAGCGATCGTTGAAATGGATATGTCCACGACAGCTCCTTCGAACCCAAATAATGGAGGTAATTGAGTAATGAAGATCCACGCGTAGAAACTGTATGCAAAGACCTGAAAGATGCTGTTGAGGGCTACTAGCCCGGCTCCGTATTCGCTGCTGCCTTCTGCCAGATCATTCCAAACTAATACCATCGCTATGCAACGAGCCAGTCCAATGAGGATCAGACCTACCATGTATTCAGGCTGATCGTGCAGAAAGATCAATGCCAGACTGAACATCAGTATTGGTCCAATGATCCAATTCAGGAGCAACGAGATCGAGAGCACTTTTACATTGCGGAAAACCTCAGGAAGCAACTTGTAATTGACCTTTGCCAAAGGCGGGTACATCATCAAGATCAGACCAATAGCGATCGGGATATTTGTGCTACCGCTGCTGAAGGAATTGATGACGTCAGAACTACCTGGGAAGAAATATCCAATTGCTACACCGAGCAACATAGCAGTTAAGATCCACAAAGTGAGATAGCGATCGAGGAAACTTAGTTTCTTAGGTGCGGTCATAGGCCGGATTCATTTTTTACCATGGAGAATATGAAGAACATCTCCGAGGCAATTTGTCTACAACAATCATCGTAAACTTCTGCTTCATCAGATGTATCGTCCGAAAACTTGGGATCAATATAAAGCAGCGGAATGCGAATATCTGCACCCGGGATGAATGGGCAATTTTCATCGGCATCAGAACAGGTCATGATCGCGGCAAATTGCTCCGACGGATTGAAGTCGTCATCGTGTACTTTGGAAAACGCTAAGATGGGATGCTCTTTTTGAGAATAGTGAAGTCGATATACTGGGTTCCCTTCTCCCGACGAATCTACTTTGAAGCCTGCACGTTCCAGCGCCTCTACGGTGCGTGGATTGCACGCGGTCACTTCCGTTCCTCCCGAGTATGAGTCCACGGGTAAATCCAATGCATCTGCTGCGGTCTGAGCCCACACTTGTGCGAATTGACTTCTTCGTGAGTTGTGCGTGCAGATAAAATTTAATCGCGCTCTTTTCCTCAACCGCACTGACTCAGCTATGTAATTGACAATTGGAGCAAAAAGGACCTTCCGGTTCTCACTGATCGACGCCTGGTCCAGCTCGTCTATATAGACTCGCAGTTCGCTATTAATTTTACGAATTTTCATTTAGCAGCAACCGGATCCGGGTGAGCAACAAGCACCTTCGTCTGCTCCGTCGGAAAGCACAGCCGTAGGAATTCCGCACTCCTCTTTAGCCAAACAGTCGGTGTGGCGTTGTGTCAGATAGAATTTCCTGTTGATGTGTTCAAGTCCGTACAGCCCGACGGTATTATCATCGATCTGGTATTCTACTTCTACTTCTTCATCGCCGAGACCAAGGTCCTGAGCAGTGCTTTGAAGGATGGAGATGACCTTCCCTGGAGCAAGCCTGTGGTCAATATCATTTGCAGCATAGAGTTGTATCGTGGCCTTCACAGTCTTATGTGGATGACCTCCACAGTCGATAGATTCTCGAGTGGTCTTACCCACTTCTGTGATATGAAAATGTTGTGGAATCTGCACTCCGCGTGTGTCGCGGATGTCCACGGTCTCGATGGCGTTGAGGGCATTGAGGAATTGTTGCAATGTCATAGTTGTACTTTTTCTTTTTGGTTTAACAGCACTGATCCGGAGAAGTGAATCGCCCGAACAGTTCGTCGAATTTTTGGCGGATCTCCGCCCAGGTATTGGGGTCAATACAATAGCTCACACTAGTCCCTTCAATATTACCGCGAATGATGCCTACATCTTTGAGTTCACGCAAATGTTGACTGATCGTTGCTTGTGCAAGGCCCAATGCGCTCACTAGGTCGCCATTGATACAGGCATTGGCTTGTAGCAGGTGTTCGATGATGGCGATCCGAGCCGGATGTGCCATCGCCTTGGCTATCAGTACGAAGCTTTTAAAGCGCGTTTTCACGACCACAATATCCGAAAAAAACGAAGAAGAAATTAACGCTGTACCTTTTTCTTATAGATCGGTACCGTACTGCAAGGTTCACCGTACATAATGTTCTTCACGATAGGTGTGAGACGTTCCGTGATGCGTACATATGCTGCCGGAGAAACTTCATCATCACCACATCCTTTGATCACAACTCGTTGATCTGCAAACTCCGTAATGTCCAGGGCATCCACATTTTGGATCAGAAGTGTTCGTTTGACGTCAGCCGCTTGGTTAAAATGGACGGATGCAGCAATTCCCGACAACTTGTTCGCAACGAGCATGTATGCCCAGGTTGGGACGATCGCATCCGTGGAGCAGAAAACCGCTACGACTTTACCTGAGTATTGCTCCCAGTCGTGATCCTTGATGAAGGCGCGGAAGTCCTTTTCTTTGAGAATGAGGCCGTGAAACAAGTGTTCCTTCATATCGAATTCAACTACATCACCTCGGAAGAGGAACTCTTCCAGATCAATGGTGATCAGCCCGCTTTGGGCGACTTTATTCACTATGGGCTCTTCGTTCAGGTTCATTCTACCATACTTATCTTAAGCGCATTGGTCCGTCTCTTCTCGTGGATCGGCATACTAGCCGTGTGCACAACGAGGTCGTCTACCTCTAAAAGATCTTCCTTTTTAAGGATCTCGATCACGTCTTTCATGGTCTGATCCGTGCTTTCCATCTTGTCGTAATAGAACACACGAACATTCCAAACTAAGCTCAAGATACGGAATATTCGTCGGTTCGCCGTGAAAATGAAAATGTCGCAGTTGGGTCTGTATCCTGCGATCTTGAATGCGGTATATCCCGATTGGGTCAGAGATATGATCGCACGTGCATTGATATGATCGCTTAGGCGCACCGCCGTGAAGCAGATCTCATCGGAAAGGAATTTGTCAGAGCTAGGGTCTGGTTTCAAACCTTTATAATAGATGTTCCACCCCATTTCCGTCGAACCAAGTATCCGCTCCACCGCTTTGACCGTTTCTAGGGGATATTTACCAACACTGGTCTCTCCACTCAGCATCACCGCGTCTGCTCCATCCATTACTGCATTTGCCACGTCATTGGCTTCTGCGCGCGTAGGAGTTGGAGACTCGATCATGCTTTCCATCATTTGCGTAGCAATGATGACCGGCTTGGAAGCCTTGATCGCTTTATCGACGATCGTCTTCTGGATCAGTGGTACGGTTTCCATTGGCATTTCTACGCCAAGGTCGCCTCGGGCTACCATAAGGCCATCCGCTTCTTCCAATATGCCATCGATATCTGCAACAGCCTGTGGTTTCTCGATCTTGGCAATGATGCGCACTTCTTCGTCGCGCTTTCGAACCATTTCTTTCAGGTCTCTCACGTCCTGTGACCCGCGTACGAAGGAGAGCGCCAACCAATCTACGCCATTGTCAAGTGCGAATTCCAGATCCGCAAGATCCTTTTCTGTCATACTTGGGAAGGAAAGGTTCGTGTCCGGCAGGTTGAATCCCTTTCTAGAGCTTAGTGGGCCTCCTGTATTCACCACGGTGATGATCTCACGTTCATTCGGGATCTCGATCACTTCCAAATGGATCTTACCGTCGTCGATCAGGATCGACTCACCCACTTTGATGTCCTTGGGTAAAGTAGGATCATTCACGTGAATGCGTTCTGCATTGCCTACGCAATGCTCGGTAGTGACCAATAGGTTCTGACCATCGACCAGCTCCGTTCCTACTTCGACTTCACCAATACGCAGTTTGGGACCTTGCAAGTCACCCAGTATGCAAATGTTGAGGTTCAACTCGTTGTCGATGCGACGTACGAGTTCGATCACTTTTAGGTGTTCCTCATGGGTGCCATGGGAGAAGTTGATCCTGCAAACATCCACTCCTGCCTTGATGATCTCCAGGAGCATTTCGTAATTGTTCGTAGCCGGTCCAATGGTGGCTACGATCTTTACCTTGTTGTATTTCGCGACTTGTGTCATATATCAAAAATCTGCAGCTGGTGCAGCATCTCGTTTTCCGTTTTTATTTCCGAGCAGAATTGGATCCCGATCAAACGACTCCGATTCAGCGTTTCGGCTGATGTGAGGTAGCCGGCATAACCTTTCTCCTCCACGATCAGGTAGTCCATCTGTCTCAGCTTGGGCAGCAACGTGCCGTGAACACCTTTGTTCCTCAACAAAGCAATGCTCACTTCTGTTTCAGGATCTGTGAATAAACATCTGGGAAAGAACATCTTGGACTTCGGCTCTTCGATCACCAGGTCACTTGAGCGTTGAAGATCAATATCCAACAGCCTGTTCAATTCCCATGTGAATCGAACCATACTCTCGGTGGTAACAACTCCGAGCAACCTCTGTTCTGTATCGGGTTGCAGGTCAAGTACGTACGTCTTGGCACTCATGAACAGGCATCGCGAAGGTAATCTTCACTACACTAAATAACTTGAAGCCTACTATTTTTTTATGTTAAAAAATTCGTTCCTTTGCACCCTGTAATTTTAAAACGTAAAGACAATGTCAGACATTTCATCAAAAGTAACGGCTATCATCGTTGACAAGTTGGGCGTTGAGGAATCTGAGATCACCCCGGAAGCGAGTTTCACTAACGACTTGGGTGCGGATTCTTTGGATACCGTTGAGCTTATCATGGAATTCGAGAAAGAATTCAACATCGCTATTCCGGACGAGCAGGCCGAGAAGATCTCGACTGTTGGAGAAGCGGTAAGCTACATTACAGAGCACACTAACTAATCCAAGCGGTTTTATGCAATTCAAGAGAGTTGTAGTAACCGGCATTGGTGCCCTGACCCCAATTGGGAATTCCGCCCGTGAATACTGGGACGGTCTGGCAAATGGGGTCAGCGGTGCTGATACTATCACCAAATTCGATCCGGAACACTTCAAGACCAAATTTGCCTGTGAGGTGAAAGGTTTTGATCCGTCGGACCACCTGGACCGTCGTGAAGTTCGAAGGATGGATGCATTCACACATTATGCAATGGTTGTGGCCAATGAGGCTATGACTGATTCCGGACTGGAAGAGAAGGATTACGATCCTGATCGTGCAGGTGTGATATGGGGTTCTGGTATCGGCGGTTTGAATACTCTTTTGACTGAAACACGCAAATTCATCGAAGGTGGTGAGATCCCACGGCTCAGTCCGTTTTTCATCCCGATGATGATCTCGGATATTGCGGCTGGATATATTTCCATCAAGTACAATATGCGAGGGCCGAACTATACCACGGTCAGTGCGTGTGCATCTTCCAACAATGCCATTACCGATGCCTACCGCCACATTCGCTTGGGCAAATCAGACGTCATCGTTACCGGTGGCTCTGAAGCTTGTGTGAACGAATTGGCGATCGGAGGATTTTCCTCCATGAAGGCGCTTTCCGAAAGGAACGATGACCCGAAAACGGCGAGTCGTCCGTTCGACAAGGATCGTGATGGTTTTGTGCTCGGAGAAGGTGGAGCATGTCTGGTTCTCGAAGAGCTGGAGCATGCTAAAGCTCGAGGCGCAAAGATCTATTGTGAGGTCGGTGGAGCAGGATTATCGGCAGACGCCTACCACATCACTGCGCCACACCCGGAAGGACTCGGAGCCAGCCATGTTATGGAGAAAGCTCTGGAGGATGCCGGGATGAAAGCAACGGACATTGACTACGTGAACGTGCACGGTACGTCTACTCCTTTGGGAGACATCAGTGAGACCAAGGCTGTTCAAACGGTATTCGGTGAACACGCGTACACCATGAACATCAGTTCAACCAAGTCCATGACCGGTCACCTTCTCGGTGCCGCAGGTGCTATTGAAGCACTTGCCTGTATCATGGCGATCCATGAAGGAGTGGTTCCTCCAACGATCAACCATTTCACGGATGATGAAGAATTCGATCCGAAACTGAATTTTACATTCAACAAAGCCCAGAAGCGTGATGTAGAGGCTGCACTCAGCAACACATTTGGTTTTGGTGGACACAACGTTTCGGTGATACTCAAGAAGTATCACAGCTAGCGGTCCGGGATCTATGAGCCATCCCAAATCAAAGGATCCTACCTCTCTTCGCAAATCAGATTATCGAAAGAAATTAAAGCAGTTCCTCGGATACAAGCCCAGGAAGATGCATTTGTATCGTATGGCTTTGCGGCACATGTCGGCTGCCGAGAATCACGATGCGAATTCTGATCTGAAGAATTCCAACGAGCGCCTGGAATATCTGGGAGATGCCGTGCTCGACCTGGTAGTGGCGGAGATCGTCTTCAACAAGTTTCCATTTAAAGGGGAAGGATATCTTACGGAGGTTCGCTCCAAGATCGTGAGCAGAAAGCAACTCGGCTTTTTGGCTGAGAAGATGGGGATCATCGAGATGATCGAAACGGATAGCAATGTGCCTAAGAGCAGACATATTCAACTAACGCTTGGAGGCAATGCGCTGGAGGCTATCATCGGAGCCATTTATCTCGACAGAGGTTACAATTTCTGCAAGAAGTACATCTTCAAGAAGATCATCAAACCATACATCGATCTGGATGAGATCGAAAAAGTGGATCGCAACTATAAGAGCATGATCAACCAGTGGGCGCAAAAAGAGAAGCGCAATCTGGAATTTGAGGTCGTTCCCGGTCAAGGGAATAAGAAGAAATTCACGATCTCACTTATGGTCGATGGCAAAGAGATCGCCAGGGGAACTCATTTCTCGAAGAAGAGCGCTGAAAAGATCGCAGCTGCAAAAGCCTGCCGCGAATTGGAGCTGGTCGAGGAAGAGTAGATCAAACATCCCATGCTTCGAAGAGCATGGTCACCAATTCATTTTCGTGTTCTTCCACTTTATTGTCTGCACGAACAAGCTTCATGCTAAAGCGGAGGAAATCGGTTCGTTCGTCTTTGGTTGATTCCATGTAGAAATCCGCAGCGGCCTTCATAAAGGCATCTCCGTAATGTTCGGGTTGGAGTGTGCTGATCTTGTCAGTGGCTTCATCCAGGTTCCCTCCAAGTGGGAATTTCTCCTCGATATAATCCACGATGACATTGGCTTCGCGATTGTCGAAATTGCCGTCAGATTCGGCAAGTATAAGTAGCATGAGATATCCTGCTACGTCTTTATTCATTGTCGGGACCGGTGTGCTCATAGTAGTAATTCGGGTAGTAGTCGCTCTCGTACAAGTTTATTTAATTTTGGCAAAACTCACACTATGAAATATTTCGCCACTCTGATCACCCTATTCGGACTCTATTTGCAAAGTGCTGTTGCGCAGGATCCATTTTTCCGTGCAGGATTGAATATGGGAGCCAATTTTTCGCAAGTCGATGGTGATCACTTGGGTGGCTATAATAAAGTAGGTGCATTCGCTGGATTTTATCTGCGCCACAGATTCAACGACAAATGGCAAGGTCAGATGGAGATCAACTACAGCCAGAAGGGAAGCAATAATCCGTTGGACCCGGAGGATCCAAGTCCGCAGATCTTCACCCTCGCTTTTCATTACCTCGAATTACCATTCCTCGCCATTTATGAATTGGACGATGTGCATCTGATATTCGGGTATGGGATCGGCAATAACGTATCTGCCAAAAGAGATGAAGGACTCGGTTTTGTGGATGCGGATATCAAGAGTTGGGAACACAGTCTGCATTTTGGAGGGACCTACTGGTTCACGGAACGTTTTTCCGCAGGGATCAGACATTCATACTCGCTTTTCAGGGTAGGGGACGACTATCCGAACCGATTGAATGTATTCAACAGGATCGGTCTCTATAACCGCCTTTTTACTCTTCACCTTTGTTATGCATTGAACCCTGAATCCCGGTAAATGAAAAAGACACCCTCGCGGGTGCCTTCTCAGAGTAAAAGTTTAAACCATAAACAATTTTTACACTTTAGATTAAAAGAAGTACTTGAAAGTATCACATCGAATATATTGAAAACTTCCTAAAGTCCAACATCATTTTTTACTTACTTGCAGCAATTGCGAAACCAGAACAACATGAAAAAAGCAACATTGAACATTCTGATCGTCTTGATGGCGACTTTATCCGTATCGGCGAATAATCCACTGAATATGAAGGTTTTGGAGCCGGGAGAAAGCGCAACTGATGCACATTATGTTCAGTTTGGAGAGGCTCCGTCTTACTTGGAATTGGCCAAGAGTAAGTCAGTTATCCTCGATTTTCCCACACTCCGAAACGGCGTTGAGAAAATTGGCGTTCGCGTCAATCAGGACAGTCTTGTCATGGATGGAAACGGATTATTGTTGGTTGAACTTGAGTCGGCCGGGAAACTGGATGTGGGGGTTTACGATCCAAATGGAGGAGAGTCATCCGCGTTATTGGTTTCGGGTAAGTCAGGAATGAAGGTAAAGGTGATCAAGAAGGCACCGCTCATCACCAATGACGCGATCGTTTTCGGTATACTGTTCTTGTGTCTGGCGTTGATATTCTTCACATCACATAGTGAGAACAAGGGGCTCAAGAAATTCTACAAATATGTGCCGGCCTTGTTAATGTGTTACCTCGTTCCGTCGATCCTCGTATCGCTAGGTTTGATCAGCGCGGAGGTCTCAGGCACTTATGGAGTAGCAAAGAACTACCTGCTGCCGACTGCTCTCATATTGATGACCTTGAGCATTGATTTCAAAGGAGTTTTGCGATTGGGGAGCAAGAGTCTGATCATGTTTCTCACGGCTACATTCGGCATTGTGGTCGGTGGGCCGCTTGCCATATTGATCGTAGCCACTTTCAGTCCGGAGACGGTGGGAGGAGTCGGATTTGATGCGGTATGGAGAGGTCTTTCGACTCTGGCGGGAAGCTGGATCGGTGGAGGCGCCAATCAAACGGCCATGCTGGAGATCTACCAGTACAATCCGCAGAAGTATGGCGGGATGGTATTGGTCGATATTGTGGTGGCCAATATTTGGATGGCGGTATTGCTCCTTGGAGTAGGCCGACGTGAAGCGATAGATCGATGGCTCAAGGCCGATTCATCTGCGATCACAGAGCTTCAGGAGAAGGTAGAGAACTATACAAAATCGATCACCACTGATCCAACCTTGCGCGACATGATCGTGGTTTTGGGCGTTGGGTTTGCATTTACCGGCTTGTCGCATTTGATCGCACAAGGAGCCACCGGTTATATATCTGCAACAGCCTTAAAGGATTCGGTACTCAATTCGGGTTTCTTCTGGATCGTGGTATGTGCTACCACATTTGGATTGGCCTTGAGTTTTACCAAGGCGCGTTCTCTGGAAGGCTTTGGAGCATCGAAGATGGGTAGTGTATTCATTTATATCCTTGTTGCCACCATTGGTATGAAAATGGACATCCGCCAGATCGTGGAGAATCCAATGTTGATCCTGGTGGGATTGATCTGGATGGCTATTCACGTGATCATATTGGTGATCGTGGCAAAGATGATCAGAGCTCCCTATTTCTTCCTGGCAGTTGGTAGCAAGGCAAATATCGGAGGTGCGGCAAGTGCACCAGTGGTGGCAGCAGCCTTTCATCCATCGCTGGCACCGGTGGGGGTATTGCTTGCAGTTTTGGGATATGCTCTCGGTACATATTGCGCGATATTATGTGCCCAGCTCATGGAATATGTGAGTATGTTCTAACCCTTTGACATGTTTTAGATTGCATTTTCGCTTCAATTCTGATTAGCAAAATGCATGTATATACATACAATGATAAGATTTGGTTGTAACTTTACATTTCACAGCCACAAAGCATGAACCGCAAGGAATTCATACACAACGCAGCAATACTATCCACCATGGCATCTTTGAGCAGCTTCAAAAGCATTACCGACAAGTTACCCCAGCAGAGCAAACTCATGCCCGTTCTGTTCACCTCACATGGTAACCCAATGGATATTCCATTGTCGCGAGAGGAGCGCCCTTTTTGGAAGAAGTTGTTCGAACTTGGACAGGTTCTCAAGAGAGACTTCGATGTCAAAGGGGCTCTTGTGGTCTCGGCTCACTGGAATACTCGTGGAACCTTTGTGAATATTTCCAACGAGCAAAAGCAGATCTACGATTACTATGGATTCCCTAAGGAATACTACGAGGTCATTTATAAAGCCAATGGGTCTCCCGAACTCGCACAGGAAGTGACCAAGCTTGTGCCTGACGTCAAGGAAACCACAGATTGGGGTCTGGATCATGGAGCCTGGCCTATGCTCATGCATCTTTTCCAGGAAGGGGATGTGCCTGTCTTTCAAATGAGTATCCATTACCACGCATCACCGGACTACCACTACAAGCTCGGACAGCAACTAAAGGAGCTTCGCAAAAAAGGTATACTTATCATCGGCAGCGGGTCGCTCATCCATAACCTTCAACTCATCGGTCAAAAGATGAGGCAAGGTGACCTTTCTCCACTCGGTTGGGAAGACGAGTACGATGCCTGGCTTAAAAAGCAGATCGACTCGCGAAATGTGAAGGACTTGATCAACTACGAGACCAGTCATAAGCTCGGCAAACTGGCAGCTCCGACACCGGACCACTTCGTTCCGGTTCTTTATAGCATGGGACTCCTCGATTCGAAGGATCATATAGAATACTTCTACGAGGCGCCCTCTACTTTACCTGCATTCAGCGAGAGAAGTTTTATCATCAAACAGTGATCTTCGGACCTTCTGAATCCCGGCCGAAATGCTACCTTTAATTCAATCGGCTAATGGGAATTCATGCAGTCCGCAAACTCACGGCGATCATGTTCGCCGACATTCAAGGGTACACCGCCTTAATGGGTAGTGACGAGGACCGTGCATTGGAAATGGTCGATACCTTCGAACGCATCCTCTACGATGGCTCGGCAGAATGCGGGGGTGAAGTGGTCAACTTCTATGGCGATGGTTGCCTGAGTATATTCCCAAGCGTGACTTCGGCGACCGAATGTGCGCGCAGGATACAACTGGCCTTTTCCCAACAACATGAGATCCCCGTACGCATTGGACTTCATCTCGGTGAGGTACTTATCAAAAAAGGGAATGCCTACGGCGACAGCGTCAACATCGCATCCCGCATAGAGTCGCTCGGACAGCCCGGAGCTGTGCTGCTCTCAGAAGATGTGGTGCGCAGATTAGGCGCTCAATCCGACATGGAATTTGAGAAGCTCGATGACTGTGAGTTCAAGAATGTCCCACTTCCCTTAGGAGTGTATGCACTTCGCGCAGAAGGACTTCGAATTCCGGATCGATCCACGATGACCGGAAAACTGAAGCCCGGATCGACGGAAGACCTCTCGATTGTGGTATTGCCTTTCGAGAATCTCTCCGGTCGGGATGATGAGGCGTATATCGTGCAAGGAATTGCCGATGAGATACGCTCTAGCTCATGGCGATCGAATCATTGCGCGTGATCTCTCGCTCTTCTTCTGCGCCATATAACAGCGGTAACTATGAAATCGACAAGCTGGTCGATGATTTGAATGTTGGTCATATTCTGGAGGGTCGAGTGCAGTTTGCCGTAGATCAGCTCAAGATCAATGTCGAGCTCACCGATACACAAAAAAATGAGCAGGTTTGGACCTCTCCCGGGCATACTCGAAAGATCGAAGATGTGTTCGAAGTGCAAAATCGCATCGCTCGTTCGGTGATCGATGAGCTGAAAATGTATCTCAGCAATAGCGCTCGTCAGAACCTTGGCAAAGTGCCAACGAACAGCCTGAAGGCATATGAGCTGTATCAAAGTGGCATGACACGGATCCATCAGGGAAATGGCGTCCTGCACGAATTAGAGCAGGCGGTTCAGGCATTCCGACAAGCTATTGCCATTGATCCTTCATTTGCTAAAGCATATCTCGGATTGGCAGAGGCATATCTCAATCATATCTTCTGGGGTAGGAGCCCTGCCAACAAAGTCCTCGACGAGGCTACTACAGCCGCCTTGGAGGCTTGCGACCTCGACGAATCCAACGGAGAGGTATTTGGCATGCTGGGTGCTATCGAATACAACAAGTTGAACCTGAAGTCGGCCGAACGCTATGTGCTGAAGGCAGTGGACATGAATCCAAGTCATGTGGTGAGCTGCGAGTGTCTGGCCATGATCTGCATTTACAAGCAAGACCACGAAGGAGCTATTAAGTGGTTCGAACATATCAGGGAATTGGATCCACTCTCTCTTATTTACTCTGCCAGCGCAGCACATTCCTTCTACTACATGAAGTTGTATGACGAAGGGCTGGAGTACCTTCAAGGCCGTATGAAAGAGAATCCTATGGAGCCGTGGTTGTTGTTTATGCAGGGAACTCTGCTCAGTGGAAAAGGCGAATTTGAGGAAGCTATTAACGTATTCACGAAGCGGGAAACGGATGGAAAGAATACGAACTGGATGCTGGCCTATTCACTGGGTAAAGTGGGACGACATGAAGAGGCAAGGGACATTCTGGATTTCCATTTGAGCAAGCGAAAATTCACTTATGTGCCACCTTATATGATCGCAACGATCTATGCAGGGTTGGGAGATGATGATAACGCCATCAAGTGGCTTTCGAAGGATCTGGAAGACGGAGGTACCGGTCTTTTCTTTGTGAATCTACACCTCGATCCGAAATTCAGTCACTTGCAGGATAGACCCGAATTCCAGAAGTTCCTGAAGGCGATCAAATGACCGGTTCTCCCGGGTTGCAATTTGCCAATCCCATTTCTTTTAGGGATATTGATCCAATTCTGATCATCAACTGACCCAATAATCATGCTTACAAAAGTTATTGTCCTTGGACTGTACGTCCTGGTCCTTCTCCTCATTGGCGCATTCGCTTCTCGCCGGATCAAGAACATCGAAGACTTTTATGTTGGCGGAAAGAAGATCGGTTACTGGGCTGTAGCATTCAGCGCACGTGCCACCGGTGAATCGGGCTGGTTACTTATTGGACTCACCGGAATGGGAGCCATGGCCGGATTGTCGGCATACTGGGTCGTGATCGGAGAAGTGCTGGGTGTGGCGGTATCCTGGTTCTTCATGGCCAAGCGCTTCAAACGCATGTCGGATGGATATGGTTCTATCACTGTCCCTGATTACCTGGAAAGCCATTTCAAGACCAACACACGCAGACTTCGCGGACTGGCCGCAACCATATTATCGGTCTTCGTGATCATATACGTCAGTACTCAGATCGACGCAACCGGTATTGCCTTTGAGAGCATGATGGGTATCGACTATTACTGGGGCGTGATCATCGGATTCCTGATCGTACTCACGTACATTTTCGTGGGTGGCTTCGTGGCGGTGGTCTGGTCGGATCTGTTTCAAGGATTGCTCATGTTCTTTGGGCTCGTGATCCTGCCCTTCGTTGTGTGGCAGGGTATGGGCGATGTGAATATTTCCTCTTCTCTGCATGCGATCGATCCGGCCTTGGTGGATTGGTGGGGAGGCAACGATAACATTTGGTTGAATGTTTTCACCATTCTGGGTTTTTCTATGATCGGCCTTGGTTTCCTTGGGTCACCTCAGGTTTACGTACGTTTCATGTCGATCAAGAGCGAAAAGGAGATCGATAAGGGGAGGTGGGTCGCCATCATTTTTACGTTGCTGACCGATGCAGCAGCTGTGACGATCGGTATCCTTGCTCGCATCTTCTTCACCGAACAAGGTCAGGATGCGGAAGCGATCCTGGGCGTAGGAGGAGCTGATGTGCTTGCCATGGTCACCGAGAATTTTCTTCCGCTTACACTCACAGCCATCTATGTTGCTATCGTTCTTTCGGCTATCATGTCCACCGTTGATTCACTACTGGTGATCGCTTCGAGCGCTATTACACGCGACTTCTATCAGAAGATATTCCGCCCTAATGCCGGGGAGAAGCATCTTACCCGACTTTCCAGATGGGTCACGCTGATCATGGCTGTGATCGCTCTGGGACTCGCATTGGCATTGGCCTATTTTAGCCCGGATCGACAAGTATTCTGGGTGATCATCTTTGGGTGGAGCGGGATCGCTGCTTGTTTCTGTCCGGTCATCATCCTTTCGATCTTTTGGAAAGGATATAGCGAAGCAGGTGCAATTGCCAGCATCGTGAGTGGATTTCTCAGTGTGACGCTGATCAAATTTTTGCTACAACCCATGCCGGGCATTGGAGAATACCTCGAAAAAATCGATGTGCTGGCGCCTTCATTTGCCATAGCGATGCTTTTTGGCTGGATATTCTCTAAGTTGTATCCGCCCAAGTCCTGAATCTTCCTTTTCGCGTTCGCAATTTGTGATGAATGGCATTGCTCCATGCCGGGTGGTACCGATGTGAACCGTGCATTTGCCCTTACGGGAAATACGCTTGGTCAGCTGGATAATTTCCAGAACGGGGATCAGTATACCCAATGGTCTGACTACCCGCATCGCCCTTCTATGTGGAAGACTCTCTGGAGTAACGGGATCGAGGATTTCAAAATCTATAATTCCGTAGAGTGGTACGATTGCAAGTTCACTTACAACCTTTTCCTAAAAGGACAGATCCCGAGTATCGACAGCTCATTCGTTGTTGGGAATTATGCTCCGCAGATCAACCAGTTCTACGACGATGTGAAATATGGAACATTGCCAAAATTCGCGTTCCTGGAACCGAAATGGGTAGCCAGTAATGGTTCCACTTCGTACCACCCAGGAAACGATCTGATACCCGGAGAAAGAGCATTGAGAGATATTTTCGAAGCGATCGAGAATTCACCGAATCCGGAGGAGATCCTTCTTGTGGTGACCTTCGATGAACACGGAGGATTGCCGGATCATGTGAAGCCACCGTATGCGAATGACAACATACAAGGCTTTGAGTTCGACATCATGGGAGTGCGAATTCCTACCATTCTGGCCAACAGATACATCGCACCGAACACGGTATTCCGCTCATGTACAGGCACGTCGTACGACGCAACATCCATACTATCAACCTTATTGCAATGGTGTGGTATCCCAAAATCGCGTTGGGGTATGGCTGAGCGAACAAATGCCGCTACTAGCTTTGAGAATGTGCTTCAATTGCAGGATGCCAGAACGGACCAAGTAACGTTGAAAACACCTTGGGATGCTAACTTCCCACCGATCAATGATGGTGAAGAGACCACGGTCAATACTGAGCTCGAGGTTCATGACCTACACAAGCTTCTCATTCCACGCATGATCACAGAACTGACTCCTGGAATGCATCACGGTGAAAGAAAGAAATTGATCACCGATGTGCTCACTACTGCGAAAACGCAGAACCAACTGATCAGTCGGATGAATGCTATAGAAAAGGAGCACGCCAAGTAGTTTCCTTTGAAATGTGAAGGCCGTGGTCGAACTTTGATCACGGCCTTTGTTTTTTAGGGCACCTTAAAATATCGAGTAATGAACACGGAACGGCACATCAACCAATTCAGGTCTTCGCTTCACATATTGAATCGGAAATTTGCAAAAAAGCGAACACTCCGAGCGATCGTGAAGTTGTGCTTTCTTCTGTGGATCGCAAGTATCTCAACATCGGCCGAATCCCAGGTTACTGAGGTGCAAAATCATATTAATACCGATCCAAATTTTGCAGAAAAGGTATTGAATAATATCTCATGTATCATGGGACAAGACTATACGAGTGATGAAATGATAGGCTTCATTCAGGATCGAAGTGTAGACTGGAAACTGAGTGAGTTTACATCCTATCCTCATTGGTATGCAAATCACGGAGATCTAACCTATGGTGCGAGTTTCATGACGGATTTCGAGCATGGTAAGAAAAAATATCTGCACGAATTTGTGATTTACTCCAAACTCGGTTCGACTCCTCAATTGTTCTCACATTTTTTGAAGAATTTCAATATCCCAGATCAACCAAAGTCTGCGGAGCAAGCATTGAAAAAGGATGGACGCTATGTGGAATGCGTGGTTACGAAATATTCTGTGCAGTTCATTTTAAAAGAGACCGATGAATTGGTGGTTGAGATAGTATGGGATCGAACAGATAAGAAGAATTTGTTCATTAAAGAGCTTAAGTTTAGAAGATGGGAATTGAAAGACGATTGCAAGACTTTCCTATTTCCCCGAGAAGAATTTAGCCTGAGTAAGTGGATGGTGGATGCGAATGATCCATCTACCTATTGGCATCTTCTCGGACGAGAGTTGAGTTCGTGGGAAGTGAGAAATCTCGTCTTTCTCCACGGTTTGGTGCAGGCCGACCGCGGTTTGAAGAATCCCGGTGACGATATCGAATATATGATCGTGCTTAATGAGAAGGAAGGCGGGTTCAAGGTTGACGAGATCTATTATTACCCGGGAAATGAAGGAATAACTCCTTTTGGGCAGGGAAAGGCCTGGACTCCCAAAGAACTGGAAGAGAAGTACGGCAAACCATACAAGAGCTTCAATTACTTGTATCGATTGTATGGAAGCCATTGGTTGTCCGATGAAGCATCAAGATTCCTGGTGGATTTTGAACTGGTCGGTAATCCTACACCTAGCACCACAAGTATTGCTTTTAAGCCTTTCGATACAGACAGTTTCATATCCATTCCACCGCTTGATATCGATGCGTTAGTGGGAGAACACTGCGTTTTCGGTGATTGCGATACGGGAGTGGGAATCTCTCAATTTTCGGATGGATATCGCTTTGTGGGGCAATTCAAGAATGGGAAACGGTCTTATGGTTATGTCAAGGACTTGCAAGGCAATAGGGTAGGTGACATTGACAATCGGCCACCCAAGAAGGAACCGATCGATCCTAATGAACACAAGAAAAGTATTCGTGCGGCACTCAGCGCGATCAATGGATCTCAGGATCAAGTCTGGAAACACTGGAAATCGTACGTCGATAACAGTTCGAAGATGTACGTGGCGGCAAGTTCCGAGGAACGCGAAAAGTACTTTGGTTATTCCAGAAAGGATCTGGAAAACCTGCTGGTGCTATGTCATACACTGAATAAGCGTTATGCGGAGGCAAAGTCTGTGATCTACGAAGGTGATCTATGTCTTGGGCTTGTGAGCAATATCAATGACCTCTCCAAAGTGAGGGATGATGTTTTTGATCTGACCAATGCAGTGAGTTTGGGTTCATTCAATAAACCAACATACAAGTCATTCACTGATTACATGGAGCCTAAATACAATGAGATGGTCACCCTTTGTAAGCAATTTGAGGAACAATGGAAGAACTTGGCTGTGGAATTCAATGATTGTGTGAACGACTGACCTAACGACGCCTCGATTTTCTCCGGAAATTCTTACCGGAACTTTGACGTTTTTTGGCTTGCCCTTGCCCTTGCCCTTGCTTTTGCGCATTTCTGCGATGTTGTCCCGGAGCCGGTCTGTCTACCGGTGTGTTACCTTCCAGATGATAGGGTTGATCCTCTACCCGTTCGATCTTTTTATTGAGAAGTTCTTCGATGGCCCAAAGATCCTTCAATTCCATGTCGTCGCAGAATGAAATGGAAATGCCACTTGCCTTGGCTCTTCCGGTTCTACCGATCCGATGTACATAGGTTTCTGCCACATTGGGAAGGTCGTAATTCACCACAAGTGACAATTCCTCTACATCTATTCCACGTGCTGCAATATCTGTAGCTACCAACACCGGTGTTTTACCATCCTTGAATGCTTTGAGCGTGCGCTGTCGAGCGTTTTGTGATTTGTTTCCGTGAATGGCTTCGGCTTTAATATTTGCCTGCTTGAGTTTGCGAACGATCTTGTCGGCACCGTGCTTTGTGCGAGAAAACACGAGTGTCGTGAAGTAGTAATTCTCATTCAGCAAATGGACAAGCAGCTTTGGTTTATCGGCTTTGGCTACCCGGTACACTACCTGGCTTACTCGTTCGGCCGCTGGTTTTTCAGGTGCAATGGAAACGCGCTTGTAATTGCCTAGAATTTCCTTCGATAGCTCAATGATATTCTTGGGCATCGTTGCTGAAAAGAAGAGGGATTGTCTTTTCTGCGGAATTATCCGGATGATGCGTTTAATGTCGTGAATGAATCCCATATCCAGCATCTGATCGGCTTCGTCCAGCACGAAGTAATCGAGCGAACTAAGGTCCACGATCTTTTGCCCTACAAGGTCCAGTAATCTACCCGGTGTGGCAATCAATATGTCCACACCCTTATCGAGTTCGTTGACCTGACTACCTTGTTTCACGCCACCGAAGATGACAGCTGTTCGCAAGTTTGTGAATGCCGAATACTTTTTAAAATTGTCTGAGATTTGTATGGCCAATTCCCGTGTAGGAGTTACCACCAACGCTTTGATCGATCTACGCCCATCCCTTTCTTTCAGCAAATGCTGAATGATAGGTAGTGCGAAAGCAGCGGTTTTCCCGGTGCCTGTTTGAGCAGAGCCCAGAAGGTCATGCCCTTTCAGTAATATTGGAATAGCCTGCTCCTGAATAGGAGTAGGATGAGTATAGCCCTCTTTGGCCAAAGCCTTGAGGATGTTCGGGTCGAGCCCGAAATCGCGAAATGTTTTCATGTGTGTGTTTTGGTTCGAGAGGCTTAGACCTTCTCGATGTCGTAGGCATAGGTGCCATTATCCCCTTCTCCCACCTGAAATGTCACCTTGTCATTCTGACAAAGATCCAATTTAGGATCGGGGTTTTTGAAATAGATATCTCCTATTTTCCTGCCACCATTGATGAATCCAAAACCCTTTTCCTGATCGAAGAATTTGACATATCCTTCGGGGGTGTTATTCACTGGGTCTTTTGGAACACTGGTTGCAATTTCTGCGGGATCGATCTCAGATTCGATATGCAGAGGTTTGTTTTCGGTAAAATTGCCATTGTGATCAACATACATGATCACATCGCCTTGAGAACCTTCTTCTCTGCGCTGTTCTTTGCGCAAAGCCTTTTCTTTCTTCTTTTGAGCTTTCTTTTTTTCTCGTTCTTTCTTGCTGTAGGTATCTGCCATAATATTCTATCACCGGCAACCTCTTCTGAATGGAACAACAAAAAGCTACTCGATCGAAGTACAAAGGTACGAGAATTATTCACCTTTTAAGAATCCGTAGGTGTCTCTACGTTTTTGTCGAAATCATTGTCCGATCCTCAAAGATAGCATTCAGGTCCGCTGCTAAATAAAGAAAAGTCCCTCGATCTCGAGGGACTTTTCTTATGAGTAGGACATTCTTATTGATGAACTATTCGATAGTTCTGAGTTCCTGCATTACTAGTAATTGTAACGATCAGGATCCCAGCCGGGAAAGATGAAGCCTCAACCTCTACCGGGTATCCGATCCCTCCTTCCACATCGTCATTGAATGGTGTAGCGATCAGGCGACCGGTTGCATCGTAGATCTCTACGATGATGTGATCATTCACTTCTGGTTTGAGATCTACATTGAGTGTAGATGAGAATGGGTTAGGATATACCTTATGTGCTTCGACGAATAACGCCTTAGCGCTTGGGCAACTTCCCAGCGCATCGCCATGAGCCAGGTGATCTGCTACATCGTCAGCGCTGATGCAAAGTGTATTACATCTGCCACTCTTTCCGGCATAGTGAGCTACAAGCACTTTGTTGTTGTTTTTATGATAACGCACATCCACAACTTCGACCGTAACAGATGCAACGGCCGTGCAACGATATCTATCAGTGATGGTCACGGAGTAGGTTGTTGTAGAAGTAGGGCAATCGTTGAATGTAGAGCTGGTACTTCCGTTAGACCAGCTGTAGCTGTGGCTGCCTGTTCCTCCCGAGGAAGTAACGGATATATCCGTACACGTTGATCCATAACCTAAGTAAACCGTACTGTTGCTCGCGCTAGCAGTAGCTGTAATAGCCGTTGGTTCTGTGATGGTTGAGCTCCTGGTTGCGGTACAGCCTCTTGAATCCGTAACTAAGGTTAATATTAAATACGACGAGGATGTTAATGGAGAATACGAAGAAGAATCGACTATTGAATATGAATATGACTCCGGTAAAAACCCTGACAAAGGCAGCCCTGAACTCTGGCTAAATGCCTACGGTGGTGCCAGTTGGTCGGAAAATAACGCAACCAAGGCAATTTTCACATCAAGTTCTGGTTCGGTTACTGAAACAGAGACCACCTACGAGTACAATGAATATGGCTATCCAATTAGTGAGACCACTCATGGCAAGACCACTGTCTACGAGTACGATTGCAAGGAATAGTCAACTGATAAACATTTCCTTCGGTCGGTTATCTTAAGCCAAATGAAGAGTTAAAAGAAGAGCCCCTACTTGATAACAAGCAGGGGCTCTTCATCATAATGAATGTGTTACTACTGAAGGTTAATACCGCTAGCAGCTTCAGACACATTGATAATGTGATCACCCACTCGCTCCATCGATGAGAACAGGTTGCTGAATATCAATCCGGTTTTGGGATTGTATTCACCTTTCTCAATGCTCTTGAGGTGACTTTTTCTGATCTTGTTACGCAGGTCGTTGATCTCTGCTTCAATAGCTTCTGCTTTTGAAATATCGATCTTGTTATAGTCCATTTGAAGGTTTGCGACCATTTCTTTATGCGCAGAAGCTACCTTTTTGTGAAGTTCATTCAACTTGTCACGCTGACTTTGATCGAACCAAAGCTTATCGCTCGTTTTCTTCTCAATGGCCTTGGCCATCTCAAAGTAGATATCTCCGATCCTTTCCAGATCATTGGAGATGCTCAACATAGCTCGAAGTTGAGTAGACGATGATTCCGACAGGGTGTTGCTCGATACGTTTCCAAGGAATGACGTGATCTCAGTCTCCAGTCGATCAGTGATGTCTTCGTATTTGACAATCTTCTTGATCAATTTGATCTGCTTCTTCTCGTTCGTTTCATTGATCAGATCCGACATTTTAGCCTGCATTCTACCTGTCAATTCAGCAAATTGAACGACTTCTTTTTTCGCTTCCAAAACCGACAGTTCCGGAGTTGTTGTAAGTCCTCCTGAGATATACATCAGCTTGAAAATCTCGTCTTCCTCTCCCTGGCTCTTGACCGTTCTGGTGGCAACTTTCACCAACCAAGGGACGAACCAAATGAGCACCAATACGTTCGTGAGGTTGAAGGTTGTGTGGAAAGCAGCTAGTCCAAGTGTCGCCCCATCTCCACCATCAAAAGGATTCATACCGGTGATCCCTTCCATAGCGCCAGAGATCCCTTTAAGGAAAACCGGCATTAAAAGTACCATCCAAGTCACACCTATGACGTTGAACATAGAGTGAATCCTGGCAGACCTCTTGGCGTGAACATTACCGATCAGCGAAGCGATCTCTGCAGTGATCGTAGTTCCGATGTTCTCACCCAGGATCATTGCCGCACCCACCTCAAACGGAATGATATCTTTTACCACCATTGTCAATGTCAAAGCCATTGCAGCACTCGAGGATTGAACCACGATGGTGACTAAGGTTCCGAGGAATACAAACGCCAAACGGCCCAGGAACGGAGAATCGCTGAATTGAGTAAAGAATTGTACGATCGGTGAATCTGCTCCGAGATCAGGTACAGAATCCTTTAGGAATCCAAGTCCCATGAACAAGATCGCAAATCCGATGACTGCATTTCCCCATCCTTTGATCTTTTGGCGGGAAATGAACATGAACGGTGCTCCGATGGCAATAAAGATGAGCGCATAGCTAGAGATACTGATCTTGAATCCGAATAGTGAGACCAACCAACCGGTGATGGTCGTTCCAATATTGGCTCCCATCATCACACCGGCCGATTCCACTAAAGTCAAAAGACCGGCATTCACAAAGCTGACCGTCATTACAGTGGTGGCAGATGAAGACTGCACCAATGCCGTGATAAGGAAACCACTCATAACACCGAGATACCTGTTCGAAGTCATGGTGCCCAGTATCTTTCTAAGTCCTCCGCCGGCACTTTGCTGAAGTCCATCACTCATCACTTTCATCCCGAAGATGAATAGACCCAGTGAGCCGATGAGTACTAATAACTTATATAAACCCCACGGTCTGTCTGTCTTAACCTTACCATTTCCTGACCACACGATCTGTGAATCGTCTGGAACGCCATTAGCCAACAGACTAGCCACATCTCCCCCGTCTGCTCTACATCCGATCTGCCAAACGTATTTCTCTCCACCTTTCATGCCTTCCAGTTTATAGTTTACTGTTTCGGCATCGATCGGGTCAGAATATTTCCAAGGTTTACCCTTGTCGATCTTTCTCTGATATCTGATGACCAGATTTTCGATCTTGCTAGCATCCTCACAGGACAATCCCCAGGAGATTTTTGCTCCCTTTTCAATGCCCTTGGCATGTAGATTTACGAAGATGTCTTCGGTGAACTCTGTGTTTCCCTCAGCAATTGAGAGAAAAGGCATGACGAATGCCAGAGTAAATAAGACGGCAGATTTTAGAATAGATTTCATTGGATTACGAAAGTGCAAAAGAGCATAAATAGTGTTACGAAATTGTTAAATCTACAATCCAAGTTCAACTTGAAAGCGCATTCGGAACGTATTTGGAGTCCCGTCGTCCATGCTGATCAAAGCTGCATCCGATTGTACTTTTAATTTATGACCCACAATATACCTTGATATTCCGAATGTGTACTCAGTTGTTTGCACGAGATCTGCGGCGCCCTTGGCCAAGTCCACTTGTGTGAAACGCGCGGCGAATTCGAAATTGCTCTTTAGTAAATAGCCCAACTGCGCTACATAACCGGATCCACGTGTGAATGACATGGTGTTTTGAGCCAACTGCTTGTCGGCATATTCAGCCATGATGCTCCATCCCTGATATTTGAACATCATATCGAGAAACAGCGTTGTAATGTCATTATGCGCGTATACTCCGGTTGACATTCCATTGGTATCCAACTCGTATACGAATGACCCAAGTTGCCCTCCGGTTCTGGTCGTGTTTTGGTTGAAACAGTAGGTTGCGCCTATCGCTAGTCTCGCTTTTTCTTCTCTTTTAAGGTCAGACCCGAAGTAATCTCCTTTCCCTGTGAATTTACCGAGTGGATATACCTCTACTCTTCCTGTATAAGCCATACCTAGTTTTTCGTTATTTACAGTAATGTTTCGCCCTTCACCTGTTGTTACCGCAGCCGCCAATGTAACAGGCATTTCTCCTATAGAGTTCTTGGACCGGAATTGTACACCGAAGTCACGATCGATGTTGAACTTGCTGTTCACGTTGCTTCGATCCACAAATTGAAGAGATCCAGATGAGATAACCCGTTCTCTGTTGCCCGGTAACTTGGTTTGACCGAACCAGATCTGGTTGGACTTATTCAGGTGATACTTGACAACAGCATCCAATACAGTCTTGGATCCCTGACTTACTTGTGCTGCGTCGCGCGAGTTTCCATGATCTCGGTTACTCAAGGCAAGCTCCAGCTTGTACTCGAACTTAGGATCAAATACAAATCCATTGGTCTTGAGACGCATTCGGCGGATCATGCCCCTGAGATCAGACTCTGCTGCTCCTTCGGTATGCTCAAAAGTCGCCAGACTCTGGATCCTGAAGCTGAGTTTCATTTTGGTCGACTTGTCTTCAGATTGAAGAACCAGACCTTTTTCATAGCTTGGGTAGCTTACCTGAGCCCAACTATTAAGTGAAAAGAACGTAATCGTTACTAAAAGATTAAATATTCTGCGATTCATGCCGCGAACAACTAATTCTAATGTTAACTCAATGTTAAATGTGTGTTACTTAGGAGTATGGTACTTGTCACATGTAGACATAAAGCGCTAATAAATAGGCAGTTAGCAATGTTAAAATTAGATTAAAAATATGTTAAGTGTGGAAAAGGCAAGCTCTACAAGATTGAGCCGATTCTAGTAGAGCTTTGCACAACGCTGCGCTCCTTTGACAGTGCAACGATCCTTGAATCTCTATCGAATAATTTAAGCGAAGGATGCTTCCCTGTTGTACTTTCTTTGGTAAGCCTGTGGAGATAATCCCGCAAACTTCTTGAAGATCTTTCTGAATGCGTTAAAGTCATTATATCCCACATCGAACATCACTTGCTGAATCTGCTGGGTTGTTGACTCCAACATTTTTTTATGCTTGCTCATTGGCTGGTTTTGATCTGATTCCAAGCACGCTTTTAATGTGGTCAGCTCGCTTTGTCTTTGCATTCAGAACGTGCTTGGGTCTTTTGATCACTGAACAAGGCTGGCATTCATGAAGTTTCTTCGCAGCATGGATCATTTGAAATCATTCATGCAGGTAAGTTATACCATCCGTAGGTCTCGAATAATTGATGTTGGGGTAGGAATAGGTTGGGAAACCATTGCTCGTGGTGAATTCACCCGACTGTAACCGAATTCTGCGATATCTCGATTTCAACTCGGCGCTCACCCGAACATTTGCAGAGCTGAACCTTGAAATATACAAACCCTTGGTATCTAGCCACCAATATTCTGAACCAAAGGTAAAAAGCAATTTACCCTGCGAAATGCCAATGAAATTATACAAAGGTGGAGGATCCCAAGATGTGCTGCCGGCATCGACCATTCTGGATTTCTTTGTGAGTACATCATACACCTTCAGCTGACGATAATAACCCGAACTCGTGCCTTTGCTGATGTATACCTTATTCTCATAAATTATTTGATGATCATCAATAACCACCGGATTGTAACCCTGCTGCACAGGTACTGTTTTATTGGTAGGAAAAAGGGTGTCTTTTGTATATTTCCATATCCTTGCACCGATTAATATGAACGAATCATTGATGATTTGGGGGACAATATTTAACCTTGATCCTTTGTCCGGGTTTTTCAAGCTGAACATTGCATCTCGGGCACGGCTGTAAAACGAAACATCACCGGCTTCATAAAAACATTTGCCTCCACCGCAACGCCAAAGATCTCCATCATTCAACCGGATCATATTTCCATAATGATCTATGACTTGGCCGAGGCTTGAGAAATTGCCCACTTTGAGGTCAGCCGAGTCCAAATGCCCCACATTCGAGTTCACGTAGAAATAAGGGTATCGCATTAAAATATTGTTGCTGTTCAATTTCTTGTTTGCATAAGCGGTATCCACCCGACCCGAGGGCTGCTTTTTAAGAATAAAGGTGTCAACTCGGTAATAGGCCGTATCTGCCTCTAACCACAACAAAGCACCCGATAAGTTATAATCCACTCCAAACCACATATCCGGAATTGTCCCGTTTTGTCCACTGCCACCCCCCGAGTTGGTAATAAAGGCTTTAACTGCCTCTAAAGGAACCTTGCCTCCTCCATTGCTCAATACAAGGGTGTCATTGATGAGCGCAATGCGCTGTATCTCATTGGTGCTATCGTTGTCCAGATTCTTCGGAAAATTCAGCTTTACCGCATTGCCATTCGATATCTCAAGACTGTCGCCTTTTACTGATAAGGTTTGCAATTCATTGCTGGGATCATTGTCCAGATTGGCTGGAAAATTCAGCTTCACGGTATTTGCTCCGGAGATCGATAGGCTGTCGCCCTGTATGGACAGCGATTGAATCTCATTGC
>VMDK01000025.1 GCA_008080835.1 Sphingobacteriia bacterium
ATTATTCGGATCGGTTTTCCGGTATTCCTCGGTGGCTGTGCGTGCTCCCATCCTGTCACCTCCTTTGCGTTTTTCCATTCCCTCAACATCTCCGGTGCTCGGTCTGTCGAGAACGACAGCGAATGTGGCTCCTTTTTGCTGAACAGAATACAGCGTATTCCCGGGAGGATAGTTGCCATTGACGATCTCAGAGCGATTTACTGTTTTAACGCAAAAGATCCCGTAGTCCCACAGCTTTCTATTGCGCTCGTAGTAATGAGAATACACTTGTTTTACCCCTGGATAATCCCTGAAGAAATATTTCAATTGCATCGGAGCGTTACTGGCTACGACAATGCTGTCGGTCTCTTTCAATTCAAGCGAATCGATAAGCCATTCTGATGCCTCGCGCATGGAGTGATAGTAATAGTCGGTTTCGTAATTTCCATATGCGCCATTCAGTCCTCCAACTGTCTCGTTGAAATAAGTGTATTGATACGGATTTGAACTGACGGTCCAGGCCGCAACCGGAACCAGTCCCAACACCAGAACTCCTGCAACCACTTTCTGCATTACCGCTTTTTGCCGGTTCATGCGCAGCAGTGTTTCCCAACCCAGACTGGCTGCGATCACGAGATATGGGTACGTGAAGAGAGTATGTCTCCAGCCACCAAATACATTCGAATCCTTGTAAAGGATGTATGCAATAGGGAAGAGGAATCCAAAGAAGGCGATGAACACCTTGGTGGTGTCGTATCTTTTCAACAGCTGATAGATCAGCAGCGCTGCAATGAGGAAGCCCGCTATTATGATCAACGGGTTTGTGATCATGATATATTTCGGCAGGTAGTACCATGGCAGATTCTCCGACATGATATGTTGTCCGTCAAACAGCTGCCTGAGTGAAATTGGCAAGTTTGAAACACGTTCAAGAGTAGCCAACGGTCTGTCGATAGGAGAGAGCAACCCATATGGCCAGAGAAGCAAACCCAAGATGTAGCCACCGACTGCGGTAAGTGCACCGAACTTTGCATATCCCATCATCTTCGCGCCTTCCTTCCTTTTGAGAAGAAAATCCAGACCTAGGAACAAGCCGAGGTATCCGAATAGCATTAGTCCACCAATACGTGTCCCGATGGCAAACCCGATTCCCATGATCACTAAAAGCAAAGAACTCCATCGCGGTTTGGGCATCTCGTCAATCAGTCGGATCATACCCAAGGTGGCGATCATAAAACTCATTGCAAATGGGATATCCTTCGGGTTATTCAATGAATGACCCGTGAATCGCGGAGAAAGGAATAGGAACCAAATCGCTATGAGTGCCGCTCGCCATCCCGCTATCCGGAACACGATCAGTCCGCATACGAGCATGGTTATGAACCCGAACCATGAATTCAAAAGATGTCGGGTGTCATATTCCGGCAGTGGTGAGATCTTATTGAAAGTAGCAGCCGTAATATCAAAGAAAGCTCCGTAGTATTTGAACGCTTTATCACGGTCGATATTCATATTGAACGAGGAAGTGTCTTTTCCGAACGAGGAGTAAAAATGCAATGACTCCTTTCCGTATTCGTTCATGTCGAATTCATCACCAGAAATACCGGCACTTTGGCTGAAGATCGACAAAGCAATGAATATCACTGCTGCAGAGATCCAGAAGATGCGTTTCCACATATTCTCTGACCCTTCGGGCAATCCATCATACAATCGTTCAGGCAGTTTAAACAAACTCTTCTTTTGTTTAGCTGCTGGTGTCGGCGCTTTACGCCTCACTTTTTTTCGGACGGGTTGTTTTTTCTTCTTGCTCAAAGTGCGGTGAATATAGTGAGTTTAGAGGGAATTTGAGCGAGTCTTGCTCAGAGATCATTTGTCGTTCTCCAGAACCAATTGGATCTGAAGCGCAAAAGTGCCCGGAAGAAGACCGGTCAGCACTTTGTCAATGGTTTCGACGCTGCGCAACATCCACTTCGGGAGCATGATAGTCGGACTTTTGGCCGTGACTCCCCCTGAAATCAGGAAAATGAGAAATTCTGTGTAGCGCTTCTTACGTGTTTTGAATGGAAATTCGGATTCGAACTTCTTCATATCGTCGAAGAGCAGATTGTTTATCACATTATTACCGGCCCAAAGGTTTTCTGGGTCGCAACATTCCTGAGTCTTGTCGAATGGGTTCACTTCATAACTGAATCCTTCGTGATTCAACATTTTGAGGATCAATCGCATGAAAAATGAGCCATTTACGTCTTGGATAAGCATCTTACCACCGGGCTTCAGCACTCGGCTGCATTCCTCGAAGAACAAATAGGGTTTGCTCAGATGATGGATCATGTTGCTCGCAACTATATAATCCATGCTGCTATCCTCAAATGGCATGTTCAGGGCGTCCACTTTCATGTAGAGCCACTCATCATCCGTATAGTCCGTTAAAAGGAAGTCCTTGTTCTCGATGAAAGCCTTGGAGAATCCGGCGCCACATCCCACTTCCAAACCTTTGGCACCCTCCTCGATATATTCATTCATCCAAGTATAGCGCCTGTCGAGAAGGAAATACAAATTGCTTGGCTTCTCTTCAAAGAAACGCTTCCGAGCCAGTTTCAGATCACCAACTTGTTCAAGCTTGTGCTCTTCCTGCTTTGGGAAGAAGGTCTTATTGAGAAAAAGTGGTTTGCGGGTCGATGCCATCGGTAGGGTTTATCAGCGGCAAATCTATACTATTTGACCTTTTGCAGAATGCTGATCGCTGCCTCGCTCATAACCGTACCCGGTCCAAAAACGAAATCCACTCCGTGATCGAACAGAGCTTGGTGGTCTTGCTCGGGGATCACACCTCCGGCAACAACTATAACGTCCTCCATGCCTATGGTCTTTAGCTCATCGACCAGTTTAGGGACCAGACTTTTATGTCCTCCTGCCAGGCTAGACACTCCAATGATATGAACATCGTTTTCCATGGCCTGACGAGCAGCTTCGGCAGGAGTTTGGAACAAAGGCCCGACGTCTACGTCAAAACCGATATCGGCAAACCCTGTGGCGATAACTTTCGCTCCACGGTCGTGTCCATCTTGCCCCATTTTCACAACCAATATTCGAGGTCGCCTTCCATGCTCCCTCGCAAATTCCTCAGTCAGTTTTCGTGCCTTATTGAATGCCTCATTGTCCTGCATGCTCTGTGAATATACTCCTTCTATGCGTTGATTGTTGGCATTGTATCTTCCAAATTCCGATACAAGCGCCTCTGAGATCTCACCTAAAGTGGCTCTGACCCGAGCTGCATTGATACTCGCCTCCAGTAAATTTCCTCCATTTCTCGCAGAATTCACGAGCTGCGATAAGGCCTCCTGCACCGCTGATTCGTCTCTTTTAGATCGCACTTGGTCGAGACGTGCGATCTGTGATTCTCGCACCGCCGTATTGTCTATGTCAAGAATGTCTATCTCGGTTTTCTCATTGTGCTCGAAAGAATTAACTCCGATCAACCTGTCTTTCCCGCTATCCAGTAATGCCTGCTTTTTGGCTGCGGCTTCTTCAATGCGCATTTTCGGGATTCCCGCTTCAATGGCCTTTGCCATGCCACCTGCTTCTTCAATTTCTTTTAGCAGTTCTTTGGCTTTGGTGATGATCTCATCTGTGAGACTTTCCATCATATAACTACCGCCCCAAGGATCGATATGATCACAGATGCCGGTCTCGTTTTGAATATAGATCTGTGTGTCCCTCGCGATCTTCGCGCTGAAATCAGTCGGTAAAGCGATCGCCTCGTCCAACGAATTGGTATGTAATGACTGCGTTCCTCCCAAGGCAGCTGCCATCGCCTCGATACAGGTACGTGCCACATTGTTGAACGGGTCTTGTTCGGTGAGGCTCCATCCACTGGTCTGGCAATGGGTGCGAAGCGCCATGGACTTAGTATTCTGAGGATCGAATTCCTTGATCATCTCCGCCCAAAGCACTCTTGCCGCCCTCATTTTGGCGATCTCCAGGTAATGATTCATCCCTATACCCCAAAAGAACGAGAGCCTCGGTGCAAAAGCATCGATGGACAGGCCGGATTCTATTCCTGTACGTACATATTCCAAACCATCTGCCAAAGTATATGCCAGTTCGATCGCTGCCGATGCTCCTGCTTCCTGCATGTGGTATCCGCTGATGCTGATCGAATTGAACTTTGGCATATTCGAGGAAGTGTACTTGAATATGTCGCTGATAATGCGCATCGAAGGCTGGGGAGGATAGATGTACGTGTTGCGCACCATGAATTCTTTGAGAATGTCATTCTGGATCGTCCCTTTCAACTGATCCGGTTTTACACCCTGTTCCTCCGCAGCGATGATGTAGAAAGCGAGGATGGGCAAAACTGCTCCGTTCATGGTCATAGAGACCGACATCACATCCAGTGGGATCTGATCGAACAGGATCTTCATGTCCTCCACGGTGTCTATCGCCACACCGGCCATACCCACGTCCCCATAAACCCGCTCGTGGTCGCTATCATAACCCCGATGGGTGGCGAGGTCAAATGCAACTGACAGGCCTTTTTGTCCGGCAGCTAGATTTCTTCTGTAGAATGCATTAGATTCTTCCGCTGTACTGAACCCCGCATACTGTCGAATGGTCCATGGTCGAATGCGGTACATGGTGCTATACGGACCACGCAGGTAAGGCGGGAATCCCGACACATAATCGAGATGACCGAGATCGACCGTATCTGCCGAGGAGTAACGTGTGCGATATTCGATGCCTTCCGGGCTGGCGTAAGCTAGGTGCTCATTTCGGAGGCTATCCTGACGATGCAAAGAACAACCACTCAACCACTGAGCACAAAGCTCTTCAACACTATAGGAGCCGGCGATGGAGTCAGCAATTCCGCTCATATGCGATTCGTAGCGGAGCAAATGGGAGATATTCCTCGATAACCGGAAGCCATCCCCCGTATTTTCTCCGTCAAACGTACTCAGGTAAACAATATCGGCACCTCCGATGATCGAGGACATCGCTTTGGTAGTTAGACGCAACAAGTTCGAATATCCCTTGTTCCCTTCTTCATCGATCTGCTCCTTGCATTTGCAAATGATCTTGGGGCATGTGTCGCTGAACATTGCCTCCATTGCAATACGAAGACTGCGCACAAAACTGATATGAACGAAAAAGTCTGTCCCGGTCTCGACCTCGATCACAATGTGACCCGGGTCGACGTCTGATGCCGACAGTTGCGATTGTACTTCCGCGAGAATTCCTTCGCGCTGATCTGTCAACTGGATCCGGAGTATGTATCGGTATCCTTTGATGGTCTGCGCATCTGCGTCTTCAAGGGGTAAATTGACGAAATGCCAATCCAGGACATTCGTTTGTGTATCCTCCACGTCGCGATAGAGCGGTCTGGGAGGATTGTCGATCAACTTGTCAGAAGCAAGGAAATCCACGCCATTTAGATCTTCTGCCGTGAGATCAAAACCGGCTGGATAGGGTAACATCAAACTCCATTCGGTTGGTGACGTCCGTGGATAGAAGTGATGTTCGATATCTTCTTCTTTGACCGCAGGTTGAATACGGAGCCCTCTGACCTCTTTGATCAGATCGGAATAGACGCCATCCTTAAGGTCGGAATTGATCTTGTCTACCCATTCCTGCTTGCTGCTACCTGAGAAGTTGAACGCATTGCTCATAAGCTGCAAATTTATTCCAATCATCTGACGACCGCATTGGTTGGCCACACTTGATGATCGAATCTTTCAAGGCAACAGGCAAATCTTATCTTTGCCTCCCAATTTGCTATGGAATTCGAATTCATTACGACATGCGTTGAAAATAACGCACTGGTCATCACCATCAATCGTCCCGACAAGCTGAATGCACTCAACATCAATCTCCTGGGAGAGATCAAGATCGCTGTCGAAGCGGTTCAGGGCAACGAAGAACTTGTTGGGATCATCCTGACCGGAAGTGGCGACAAGGCATTTGCAGCGGGAGCCGACATCGCAGAGTTTGCCAATTTTACACCAGAAGAGGGGGAAGCCATGAGCAGAAGTGGTCATGGTGTCATGAACGCACTGGAAGATTCGGGAATTCCGACCATTGCGGCAGTGAATGGATTTGCACTGGGAGGAGGTTGTGAACTTGCCATGGCATGCCATATCCGTATCGCATCAGACAACGCGGTATTCGGATTGCCGGAAGTAGGCTTGGGTGTGATCCCTGGCTACGGCGCAACTCAAAGACTGCCATTGCTCATTGGTCGCTCACGCGCTACAGAGCTGATGATCACCGGGGGCAATGTAAAAGCAGAACAGGCACTGACCTATGGATTGGTCAACCGTGTAGTGGAACAAGGAGAGCTATTGGCTAGTTGTCACGAACTGTTGTCCAAAGTGAACAAGAAGTCCTATCATGCCGTTAAGAAGGTGCTGGAATCTGTGAACGATCTCTACAATAAAAACAAGGACGGAATGGAAACGGAGATGAAATTATTCGGCTCTTGCTTTCAGTCTGACGACTTCGTAGAAGGCACAGATGCGTTCCTCCATAAACGCAAAGCAAATTTTCGCAATTGACACATGGTTCTGTTTGGCATGCCATTTGTTTTACTTAGCCTGAACAAGTAATTTTGAAACTAAATTAAAACACATTATGAAACGTACTCTTTTAACTTTACTGGTTGCAGTTGGATTCGTTGGAGCTAGCTTTGCCCAAACCGGAAAGAATACTGTTACACTTTCTACGGCTGAAGGCTCAAAGATCAAGTTCGAGAAGACGTCACACGACTTCGGAACGATCAAAGAAGGAACTCAAGCAACAGTTACTTTCAAATTCACGAACGAAGGGAATTCACCATTGGTGCTGAATTCGGTACAAGCCTCTTGTGGATGTACTACTCCAAAATGGACTAAAGAGCCTATCGCTCCTGGTTCTGAAGGAGAAGTGACAGCTACTTACAATTCAAAAGGAAGACCTGGTAACTTCACCAAGACCATTACAGTAAAGCATAACGGAGAAGGTGCAGTTGAGTACCTGACTATCCGAGGATTTGTTGAAAAAGCGCAACCAAAACCTCAGTCTCCGGTCGTATCTCCTGAAAAATAGGTAATACGAATTACGAAATTCAAGGGCGTCCGGATAGGACGTCCTTTTTTTTATTCAAATTTTTAGCTCTTGAGCCACCGATTTGAGAGCAACCCTGTCATGCCACCGGTGTGTAGAAACAGTACTTTGTTCTGATCTGTGAATTGGCCGGAATCATACATCTGCTCAATGGCTGCTATCCCTTTGCCTGTGTACACCGGGTCGAGTAAGATCCCTGTTTGAGATGTGAAATTCTGCATGGTCAAGGTCAGTGTCTCATCTATTTGTCCGAAGCCCTTGCGGGCAAATTCAGTATGCAGTATCCAATGCGTCTGCCCATTAATATGTTCAGTGATATGTCGCTTTAAATAGTCGGCTTCTCGCAAAGCGGCGATTCCATGGATATGGATCTCACTCGGAATACTGCGGATCAAACCGATTAAAGTCGTTGAGGTTCCCACTCCACAAACCACATCTGTCACCTCATGGTCGAACCATGAGCTGTCGAAGATCTCTTCACATCCTTTGATGCCTGCTTGGTTGGCACCGCCTTCCGGAATGTGAAACTCGCCATTATCAGATAAGCCGTCTTGATCCTTGATGTCGTCATATTCTGCACGCGATACGAACTGGAGATCCATTCCGAATTCGTGACACATCCTTAAAACGTAGTTGCTGTGTTCATCCAGCTCGTCGCCACGAACGATTCCAACATTGGGTATTCCTGCCACTGAGCAAGCACAAGCCGTAGCGATCAAATGATTGGAAAATGCTCCGCCATAGGTAACTATCTTGCGAGCTTTCTGACGGCCTGCCGAATCGAGGTTGTATTTGAGCTTACGCCATTTATTTCCTGAAACGAAGGGGTGGATGAGATCATCACGTTTGATCAGGATCTCATATTGACGGTCGCGGTACTCCCATTGTACAGAATCGACCGGTGTGTGAGTGGAAAAACCGGGCTTATTCATAGAACTCGGCCACATCGTCGAGGCCCTTTCGCTTTAAGTCGGGTACCTTAACGTCATCAGCAGGAAATCCTACCGGAATGAGAAGGAATGGTTTTTCGTTCTTTGGACGCCCCAGGATCTCGCACAGAAAATTCATAGGAGACGGTGTATGGGTCAGGGCAACCAAACCTGCTCGATGAGCAGCGGACAAGAACATACCGGATGCGATCCCGACGGATTCCTGGACGTAGTAATTCTTTTTCTTCTCACCATCGTCCAGATCATAACTCTTCCGGAATATGATGACAAGCCAAGGTGCGATCTCCAAAAATGCTTTGTTCCAATCCGTTTGGAGAGGTTCAAGATCGTTCAGCCATTCGTCCGACATACGTCCATGATAGTTCTCGTATTCCTCCTTCTCAGCAGCTTTTCGAATACGGGATTTGATCTCCGGGTCAGTTACGGCACAAAATGTCCAGGGCTGTTTGTGGGCGCCACTCGGTGCAGTCGAAGCGGCAAGGATGAGATCTTCAATGACCGATCTCGGAACCGGTTCTGATGAAAACTCCCTAACGGTCCTTCTCGAGTCGAGCTCTTCGTAGATCTCTTTCGCTCGCTGAGATACATCACTGATCTCCGATTTCTCGAATTCAAGAGGGACGAATGGGTGTTTGTGCTCGCTCATTTACTTTTCCTCTATCCAGATCCTGTCTTTCCCCAGAAAAACAGGAGATTGTACGCTAACTACTTGCAAAGGTTTTCGCGAAGTGGTGATCACCGAATGCACGGTTCCCTGAGGTACGATGATCAGATCCCCTTTGCGTATCTGCTTGGTTTGGTCTCCTACTGTCATCATTCCCTTTCCTTTCAAGACCACGATCACTTCAGTATGAGCAGCATGTTTATGCGGTTTGACCTTTTCCTTGACCCAGATCAGAAAGGTCGTTGATCTGTCGTCACTGTGCATTTTCTTGACGTGAACGTTGTCGTATTCTGCTTCGGGGTGGATGTGCTTAGTCTCCATGCTCTGGGCATTCAGGATGCTCATTGAACAGAGAAGGCCAAAAAGAAGGACGGATCGTATCACTTTGTTATGCATGATCAGAATTCGATTTTGTAGAAGAATGACGGTAAGAAACCTAACTGATATTCCTCTACGAATGTTTTGCTTCCCGGCAGGTTCGGATCATCTACATAGCTTATAGCCAACACATTCTGGATATCAAGTAAATTGATCAGATCAAGTGAGATCTCATGATTCACTTTGTCTCCTGATGTTCTGTATGCAACTCGCATGTCCCAACGGAAATAATCCTTGAACTGGAGCGTATTCCTAAGGTTGTCGTTTATCACTACTTGCGTTCCGCTCGCAATGGTAGCTGCTGTATCGATAGGAGAATACAATCTACCGCCTCCCCACGTGATCTTGGTACCGACATGGATGTTGCGATTTCCGGTTTTCCCGACTTTTACGTCATAACCACCGAGCATGTTCACTACATAATTCCCGTTGAAGTCTGTATCTCGCTTCTTTCCATCGCTTCCTGTATACTTCGATTCGAAGAGTGAGGCAGTTGCCAAAAAGAAGAATTTCTTACTGAAGAATTTCTCAAGGGTCAGCTCAATACCATAGTTCTCACCCGTACCTGTGTTCTCCACCACATCCGGGAAGAAGCGAACGAAACCGGATCCCTGATTCAATAAGGAGAATGATGAAGGGATCACTTCCACCGGAACATTGTACAAGCTCTGGTAATAAACTTCTGTCCTGATTCGGAAATCCTTTCTGAGTTTTTTGTCGAATGAACCAATGATATGGTGACTTCTCGTGAGCCCCATGTCTGCATTGTGTTGTCCAAATGTCTTACTCACCGAGTCAACGAATTGTGCAAAATAGACATAGGTCGGTTGGGTCTGGCTATGATTACCATATGCAAGAGCCCACCGTTCTGTCGGGTCACGGTCAAACGTGAATCCTAAACGAGGCTCTACTGAGACTTGATCACCCATTTGGGTGTAGAGGAAGTGCAGACCGGTTTGCATTGTGAGTCTTCCGGTCAATCGATACTTCCAATTCCCATAGGCGCGCGCCATAAGGGGATTGTCATCCCCGTCAAGTAGCTCTACCCATGGATACTCCGCTGTTTGCGTTTCGGAGTTCCAGACAGCCGTTTCATTTCTCGTACTGTCCAGGAAATTGATGTTGAACATATCCAACATGACCCCTGCTTTGAGTGACGAGCGTGCATTGAATTTCTTGTTGAGTTGTGAGTGCAGCGCTGTCTTCGATTGAACCATGTTATATCGGAGAACAGGAAGCAACGAGAATCTGGTATAGACCGCCGAGTCGCGGAAGATTTTATCGTGTCGTGTTTTTACCTGCTGAACGTTGTAGGCCAGCGTCGTATTTATCGAGGTATTCTTCTTCAAGTAACGGCGCCAATTCATTCCGATCACTCCCATGTTCGTACGGAAATACTGATCTCGATCCTTCAATCCGTACAGCTCTTCAGTTGGAGCTTCATCATCGCTGAACAGGATGTCGATCGCGCTTAAACCACCTAAGCCGAAGATCGAGAACCCTCCTTTCTTTGACGGGAAATTCAACTTGAATGCGGCATCCTGATACGCCGGAGTCGCATCTGTTCCCAGATCGATTCCCAGCGCTTGGAAGATCGAGAAGGTCGCATACCTGTAGTTCACCAGATAAGAGCTCTTCTTTTCTTTGTTTATTGGTCCTTCCGCGTTCAGTTCCGTACCCCAAAGGCCAAATTGAGCCGAGTACTCCGCCTCATTGTAATTCCCATTGCGCATCTTCATGTCGAAGAATCCGGCAACGCCATTTCCATATTCGGAAGGGAAGGCTCCTGTGAGGAAATCCGAGTTTCCGATCACCTTGTTATTGATCATACTTATCGGTCCTCCGGTCGTACCCGCAATGGCAAAATGATTTGGGTTGAAGATATCTATGCCTTCATAGCGCCAGACAAGTCCAAGCGGTGAGTTTCCTCGAACCACTATATCATTTCGCTGGTCATCAGTACCCTGAACACCGGCAAAGTTTTGAGCCATACGCGCGGGATCTTGTCGGCTACCTGCATATCGTTCCGCTTCCTCCGCATCAAAACTTCGACTGCTTACCGATACCATGTCGTTGTGCGAAGCAGTCTTGTCACGAGCTCTTACCACAGCCTCCTGAAGTTGATCGGCCTTTTCACTTAACACGGTATTCACTCGAGCCTGTTTCGCCCCGGTCACGATCACATTTGAGATCACGACGGTCTTGAAACCGACGTATTCAAATTTTACATTGTGTTTGCCCTGAGGGATGTCCGCTAGTTCATAGAATCCCGCATCGTCAGTAAGTGTGCCGCGGATGTCACCGTCCCCAAGGTCCACAGTGATGGTCACACCGATCAATGGTTCTTTGGAATCTGCATCCTGCACCAATCCAATTATACTCTGTGTTTGAGCGAGAATGGAAGTGGTCATTGCCAGGAAAAAGGCAATAGACAAGCTTGTCTCGAGGTAAAAAGGTTTCATTGGTTTTCGACGATAAGTTGACCAAATATACAACAAAGCCTACGAGCTGATGACCGTCAATTTTCCACCTCCGGAGTGGCATTGATCGTATATCACAGAGAGATAATGCACAGAAAATTGCCGCTTCGATATACTGACTTATTTTTGTCCGGTATGAAGCTCCGCATCAAGCTAATTGCATTACTATTTGCATTTTGTTTTCAAGGTGTTTTTTGCTTTGAACTACATGCGCAGATCCTGCCAAACTTTGGGGGGCAACGAGCTGGATTATCTACTCTGAGTTTCTTGAAAAATGACATGAATACCCGATCCGTAGGAATGGGTGGAGCAAGTGTTGCTTTGGATGGAGATATATTCAGTGTGAGTTCGAATCCCGCAGCGTTGACACACTTGGATGAGATGCGTGTTGGGATCAGTCACATGCTTCTCGGTGGAGGTATACACCAGGCTTTGCTGAGTTATCAGGGGAAACTCAAAAGTGAGGCCACTATGGGCTTCTCAGTGAATACCTTGAACTCAGGTGCCATGAAGGTCAGAACAGAATTTGAACCTGATGGTAACGGTCAGTATTTCTCCGTAAGTCAGACCGCATTTGGATTGAATTATTCCCAGAAGCTTAGTGAGATGTTCAACCTTGGAGTGAACATGAAGTACATTTTCGAGCAAATGGCCGCATACCGTAATCACGTGCTGGCATTTGACATCGGCTTCTTGTACGAGACTGATTTCAACGATTTGAAATTTGCAGTTCTGCTTCAGAATTTCGGAGGCAACAGTGCAATTGCGGGAGATGAAGTGATGGTGAGCTACAATCGCAATGAGGAGTTGGAGCTTTCGAGATATACCGTACCTACTGTCTTCAAGATGGGCTTGTCTATGACAGCCTGGGAACAAGACAACAAGAAACTCACTGCGGCGGCGGAGTTGAACAATCCGAACGACAATGCAGAAAACCTTCGACTCGGGGCGGAGCTCGACCTCAAGGAGATCTTGCAGGTTCAGGCAGGAGTTAAACTGAGTGTCAAGGGACAACGCGTTCCCACTTTCGGATTTCGATATAAATCGAGGATCGGGGTTCATCCTATCCACGTCGGTTACGCCCTCAATCCGGGAAGCTTTTTGGGCAACCAACATCTCATCAGTTTGCAATTCACAAGAAATAAAATGGAACGATGAGGCGCCTTTTGATCATATCACTACCGCTCATCTTGCTGTCACTCCAGGCCTGTGAGGGATATTTTGGCAAAAAGACAGATCTGGAATTCATTGAAAAACCGAATTTTCAATTGAGAGACATCGCATATGTGCCTGTTCAACCTGCACTTGAAAATTTCAGTCAACCCACGGATATTCTGACAGGGTTCGATGAACTACTGTACGTCGTGGATGCCGGAACAGAAGAGATCGTAAGTATCGATGAGTCGGGAAGAGAGCTGGGAAGATTCGCAGTGACGGGTGTCAAAGCTATCGCACAAGATCGAAAGCTCGACCTGCTAGCTATTGGAACTGTTAAGCGCGATATATCCGGAACCGAATTCGACTTGACGTGCATTTATCGCATCGATCTACACGGTGATAATTCATATGGGATCCGTGAGGCAGAGATCGTCAATATGATCACACATCCATTCTATTTCAAGTCGACATTCTCCTCGTCAGATGCGGACGTCGAATTCACGGATATTGCTATTCTGGACGATAACAGATTCTATGTCAGTCGGCAAGGAAACGTTCAGCAACAATTCGGTGGCCCTGATGATGCCATTTTGTTGTTTGATGAGAATGACGAGTACGTAACACCAGTTGCTGTCACGTCCAACGGTAGTTTGTATAACAACTATTTTAAAGAACCGTCCGGGATCACCACCTTGATCCAACCACCGCAGATCTCAGCAAATGGTCCTGATGATTTCATCTACACATCCATGGATCCTGATGGCGTGATCAAAGCGCAGTATATCCAATTAGTGGAAACCGAATTCGGGTTGAGCTATGAACCCCGTGTGATGGAAGTAGACACATCAAAAGCAGATGGATTCATGACTTTCCCATACCGATTCGACCAACCGTCGGGGATCACGGTTGCTGGTGACGGAACCAATCATATCTTCATCACTGACGCAGAAAAGGACTCGTTGTACCTTTTCTCGATCAATGGATTCGAAGGTGTTCGTCCACCAGCTGGATATAGCAGCAGCAAGTATGTGATGGTCTCTTTCGGTGGAACCGGAAACACCCTTATGGAATTCAACCGACCAATGGGAGTGGCTTACAAAAATGAGATCGTTTACGTCGCGGATTCAGGTAACGGTAGAATTCTGCGATTCAAGCTCACTTCTGATTTTGATTGATGCTCGCATAGGTCCCTTTGCGATCGATCTTCCCGGAACTATTTCTTAGGATCTCTTTCACTTTGTATATCCTTCTTGGATGATCAAAGCGTGTCAATTCTTTCTCTACCTGGTCAACCGGAAAATCAAAATGCTCTGCCACCATCAGTATCAGGCGCTCCCCTAATTGATCATCAGCTTCCTTCCACAAGGCATACGGATGAGGTGAACGATCCTTCACGATCTCATGAATGCGGTGTTCCAATTCTTCGATACGGATCTTCCGACCTGCGGAATTGACCGTAAAGGCATTGCGCCCTTTGAGGATGAAAGTGCCATCACTCTCAATGTTCACCTCATCAGTAGTATTTATGGTCAATCCAACTTCCGGGATCTCGATCCTGAGGTGACCTTTGGTGTCCGTCGATATTTTCACACCTGAAAATGGCGTGTAACCTGCTTTGCCAAATCGTCGCGTTGCAATGTGGCTAGCTGTTTCTGTCATACCATAGGTGTGGATCAAATCGGGTCCAGACTGGCCGAGCTTCTGAATAAGCTCTTGCTCGCGGGCAGGGATCATAGGTTCTCCTCCGATCAATGCGCATCGGAATCGCCGGAACTGTTCAAATTGTGCCGGATCGTCCATAATGTGATAGATCTGGAAAGGAACGAGACTGGTTAAAGTGAGATCATGATCATCCGGGACTTCTTTCAAAGGATGGGATGAAGGATCCAATACCCGGATAGTATCATCATTTTCAAAGGCACGAAGCACTTGCATAGCACCGCCGATGCGTTCACAAGGGATCGCAATCAAAACCACATTGTCAGATCCTGTGATAAGAGCGGTATTTCGAATACTCCATTTGATCAGTTCCCGGGGAATGGTCACCGGCTTCCTTTCACCGGTCGTGCCACTCGTTAAAAACTCGGGATCGGCTCCGCTTAGCCAAACCTTAAGGACTTTCAGCGCAGCTTGTTCGTTCACACATAAGTCAAAGGATTCAATCTCTTTGAGATCCGCATTTATCTTTACAGGGAACGTTTCGTTACCGATCTTCCAATTCACGAGGCGAGTCGTTTTAGTGTCGACAACAACGTGTCGATCTCATCTTCTGAGTTGTAAATGTGCGTACTGACCCGCATGCAATTGAGGTCGCTTTCCGGAACGTAACGGACAATGAATCCTGATTTTCCCAGCGCTTTTTTCAGTTCTGCGTTGTCTTTTCCCGGAAATCGGAACGACACAACCCCGCATCTGGAAATGGCCTCTTCGGGAGTCATGAATTCGATGCGATCTCCAAAATCTTGAAGTCCCGAATAGAGGTATTGATTAAGCTCTCGGATTCGTGCTTCGATCCGCTCCGGTCCGATGCTAAGATGATACTTTACCGCAGCTTCAATTCCCATGTACAGCGCCCTGCTTTGAGTGCCGTAATAGTATTTGTGTGCTCCATGCGTGAATTCGTCGGCCACGAACGGATGGTCCTTGTGTACGCTCCATTTCAGCCCCGTGTGCCCACCGACATAGAGTGTTTCAAGTGTTTCCTGAAACTCTTTTCTGACATACACATAACCTGTTCCTTTTGGAGCCAGTAGCCATTTGTGGCAACAGGAAGCATAGACGTCGCAACCCATGTCGTGAAGATTGAGCTGCATCATACCGGTACCATGCGCACCATCGATCAGTGAATAGATGCCTTTTTCCCTTGCAAATGTGCAGATGTCCTTGATGGGTAGGACCTGTCCGTTCGTACAAGGAATATGCGGCACTGCTATCACTTTGGTTTTTGGACCAACTGCAGCCTTCAGAAGGTCCAGCGTTTCTTCGGCAGTTTTGCCCAATGAGATTGCTTTGATCTGCAGCCTGTCTTTCTTTGCGCGATACACCCAAGGTAAACCATTTCCCACATGTTCCTGATCGGTAAGGATTACTTCGTCTCCGGCCTTCAATGGGATTCCCCAGACGGCCGTGTTGATACCCTCGGTAACATTGTGGGTGAGGGCTAATTCTTCTTCATCGCAATGCAGCAAAGTGCTCAATGCCGAGACAGCTTCTTTCTCCCCACCACCATATTTGGCAGACACATTGGTGTACATCACGGCGTCGTGAAATGCGTCGATCACAGGCTTAGGAGAAGGACCCATGGTCCCGTTATTCATGAAGACCGGGTCTTTCTGTAAGGGAAACTCTCGTCGGATCTGTTTCCAGCTCCTTTCGGATCGGTCGGTGTCGGGTCCTTTGAACTTGCAGGAATCATCCCAATCCGCTCTTGTTTGAGGAAGAAAAAGAGCGAGCAATCCGGCACTGCCATTGCGTATAAAGGATCTCCTGTCTGTCATTCTAAGTGAAATTTTGATCAGCCCAAAATTACAGGAAATCATAAAGCAGCCCCGAGTCCGTTCGGAGAGTAGAACCCGACGGACCAAAACTACCCATGATTCCGATGTTCTTTAGTACAGGCAGAACGCCTATAATCCTTAAATTCGCAGGTCATTTGAAATCCTACGGAAGAATGAAGTTAAAAGCCATATTCTTACTAATCTTAGTTGGTGCTCTTGAAGCGTTTGCGCAAAAAGGAGGTCCCGTCATCTTTACAGTTGGACAGGATACTGTTTGGGGAGCGGAATTCGAGCGGGTATACAGCAAGAATAACATCAAGGATGGACAGCGTCCTTCAGTGAGTGATCTCAAGGAGTACCGCGATCTGTACGTCAAATTCAAATTGAAGGTGAAGGAAGCCTATGCTTTAGGGATGGATTCCAACAAAGCCTTTGTGGATGAATTGGCCGGATATCGAAGTCAGCTTGCTAAACCATACCTGTCTGACAAGGAGATCACGGATAAATTGATCCAGGAGGCATACGAGCGTATGCAGACTGAGGTTGACGCCAGCAACCTGATGATCCACGTGTCCACGTTTGCGTCACCGGCAGATACGTTCAAGGCGTATAACCGGATCAAGGAATGGAAGCGGATGATCGATGAGGACGGGGTGAGCTTCGAACAACTTGCCGCGGATTCAAGTACCGATGAATACGGTCGGAAGCACAAAGGACGTCTTGGGTATTTCAGCGTGTTCAACATGATCTATCCATTCGAGAATCGAGCATACAACACAGAGATCGGTGGATTTAGTGATGTGTTCAGAACGCAATTCGGTTATCATATTCTCAAGGTGAACAATAGAAGGCCTGCTCGAGGAGAAGTCAAAGTGGCGCACATACTCATCCGAACCAATAACGAGTCAGAGTATGAAGCCAAGAAAGAAAAGATCGATGCCATTCATCAAAAGTTGGTAGGTGGAGAGGACTGGAACGAATTGGTCCTTCAGTTCACAGAGGATTTCTCGACAAGAATGCGCAGCGGAGAGCTGAGCTGGGTGAAGAGTATTGGTGGAAACCTTCCTCCCGAACTCACCGAAATGGCCTTTGCCATGACGGAAGATGGTCAGATATCCGAACCGTTCCGCACAAATTTGGGATGGCATATCATCAAACGCATTGAAAAGCGACCGATCAGGACGCTTGAAAGTGTGACCGAGTTCCTGAAGTACAAGATTTCGAACGATAGCAGGTCCATTTTAGGTAAGAGCGCCGTTCTGAAACGGATCAGATCTGAGAATGGATACGTGGAGAATAAAGCCAATATTGACAAGTATCTCAGCAGTATCGATTCCACTTTCCTGTTCAATATTTGGAAACCCTCTGCCCAACATATCACAGATGATGTGCTTTTCACCATAGGAGATGAAGCGTACACATTCGCGGATATGTCCGCAGAGTCAACAACCTACAAGAACAGCGATCCTGAAGCAGATCTTGAAACGGTCAAAATGGATTTCTTTCAATGGTTCAGTGATAATTCCAACCTTGAGTACGAAGAAGCCATGCTCGAAAAGAAATACGATGATTTCCGTTACCTCATGCAAGAATATCGCGATGGTATTCTTCTGTTTGAATTGACGAACAAAGAGGTCTGGAACAAGGCATCAGAGGATACGCTTGGTTTGCAGGAATATTTTGAGTCTCACCGCGAAGATTATCGTTGGGCGGATCGACTTTCATATCGAGTGTACAAGAGTGATTCCAAGAAGACTGCCAAAAAAGTCAAGAAGAAAGTCAAGAAAGGCTGGACAGACAAGACCATCCTGGAGAAATACAATAAGAAGAATCCACTTGCAGTTCGCGTTGACCATCACGTGGTGGAGCGCGGAGATGACGTAATGATCGACAGTCTTGACTGGAACACGATGATCCATGATATTGAGGACGGAAGTAAGAGCGTTGTCTTCCTACGGGTTGATGAAGTGATCCCATCCGGACTGAAAAAACTTAAAGAAACCATGGGGCCGGTCACCTCGGATTACCAGGATCATTTGGAAGCTTTGTGGATCGAAGAATTAAAAGCGAAATATCCTGTCAAGATCAACCAAGGAGCGTTGAAAGAAGTTTTTACCGAACTGTGATCTCGAACCGCATCTACATATTGACCCTTGTCTCGATCCTCGGACTGACCGCATGCAAAGGTGGTGGTAGTGGTAGAGATGGGTCTGAAGTGGTCGCGGAAGTGTACGATCGAGAACTGACTCTATCCATGATGATGGATGACCTGGAAGGTAAATTGAGTGGAGATGACAGTGCGCAGGTCGTGGAGGATTACATCAGAGGTTGGGCGCGTTCTGAGATCCTATTTGCCCAGGCGCAGGATGTGTTGAGTGAAGATGAAAAGAACAAGGACGAATTGCTCGATCAGTACTACAGAGATCTGATCGTGCACAGTTTGCGCCAAAAATGGCTGTCTCAACACCTGGATCTGAACGTCTCACCGGAAGATATCGAAAGCTACTACCAGGAACACAAGTCTGATTTTGAACTGAAGGAGAATATCGTCAAGCTGGTCTTTTTCAAATTGCCAAAGACCATGTCCAACATCAATAGTCTTTGGTACAAGTTCAATCTTGGCAAAAAGGAGGATCTCGATGAGATCACTTATCAAGCTGCGCAAAATGGTGGTAATTTTCATCGAGATGAGGATGTTTGGCTCAGTTTCAATGATATCTTGAAAGAGATCCCGATCACAACCTATAACCAGGAAGGCTACCTGAGTAACAACAAGGTGATCTCAGTGAGTGACTCCGAGTATATTTATTTCGTTCGTATCCTCGACTTCCGCGTGAAGGACAATATTTCGCCATTGGAACGTGAACAAGAGCGAATTGAACGCATCATTTTGAATAAGAGAAAAAGCCAATTGATGAAACAATTGGAGGATCAGATCGTAGAAGAAGCATACAGTACCGATAAAGTATCCATACATTGAGAAAAGCAGTCGCATATTTGGTCATCCTATTCCTGAGTTCGGGAGCATTTGCCCAGAAAACCGGTCTCATCGAAGAGGTGATTGCCGTTGTTGGTGACAACATCGTGCTGAAATCCGATCTGGATAAAGAATTCATTCAGATGCAATTGCAGCTTCCTCAATATGAGGGAGACCTGAGATGTGATCTGTTCAATCAGCTCATTACCCAAAAACTCCTCTTGTACAAAGCGGAACTGGATAGTGCGATCATTGATGATGCACGGCTCGAGTATGAGATCGATCGTCGAATAGAATTCTACGCACAACAGGCCGGTGGCATCGACCGACTGGAAGATTATCTGGGGATACCCGTTTTGCAGTATAAGAACGAGATGCGCGAAAAAGTGCGCAATCAAATGCTGATCCAGGAGGCACAGGCATCCATGCTCCGAGACCTGAAAGTTTCACCAACAGAAGTACGCAAGTTCTATAACGATATTCCCAAAGACAGTATACCATATTTCAATGCTCAAGTCGAAGTAGGGCAGATATTGGTAACCCCACAGCCAAGCAAGATCTCGGATGAATATGCTCGTCAAAGAGCAGAGGATATTAGAAAGGATCTGATCAGTGGGAAGCGCAGTTTTTGTATCTCGGCAACCTTGTATTCTGATGATCCCGGAAGCAAAACCAGATGTGGAGAGCTCGGCGAATTCAAGCGAGGGTCCATGGTCCCGGAATTTGAACGCGCGGCCTTCAAATTGAAAAAAGATTCCATCTCGCCTGTGGTGAAGTCACAGTTTGGTTATCATATCATCCAATTGATCGAGCGAAAAGGAAATGTGTTGAATGCACGACATATCCTGATCCGTCCGAAGATCGTATCCAGCGATTATCAAAGAACCATCGATGAGTTAAATGGTGTGATCAAAATGATCGAGTCCGACTCGATGGATTTTTGCCGGGCAGCACAGAAATTCAGTGAAGATGAAGCGACCAAGTCAAATTGCGGTCTGTTCGTGGATCCGGCCGCCGGAACCAATCTGATAGAGGTGACAGAGCTCGAACCCGATGTGGCTTTGCAAATTGAAAAGCTTAAGGCTGGAGAGTATTCAAAACCGCATTCTGTTCCTCAAATGGATGGAAGTGTGAAGTTCAGAGTACTCTATTTAAAATCAGAAGTTGCTCCTCACAAGGCGGATCTTTCGAAGGATTATCAGAAGATCGCGAATTATGCGTTGGAGAAGAAGAAACAGGATACCATCGACAATTGGTCAAGGGAATTCAAAGAGCAATTGTTCATTAAAATTGACGAGAAGTATGCCCAGTGTACAGCGGGCAAATGGCAGTAGAAGGCAATAGACCGTATGGAAGAAACAACTCAAATGACGAATACCGGATTCAAGGATAAAGTAGAGGCCGCTGATGCGTTAAAAGCTGCATATCAGGATCTTCAGAAGGAGATCGGCAAGGTGATCGTAGGACAGGAGGAAGTGGTGCAAGGCGTACTTACATCCATATTCTGTAATGGTCACAGCCTTTTGGTCGGGGTTCCGGGACTCGCAAAGACGCTTTTGATATCTACGATCTCAAGGGTGTTGGATATGAGCTTTCATCGTATCCAGTTCACACCGGATCTGATGCCTTCAGATATTACAGGTTCTGAGGTGCTTGACGAGAATCGAAATTTTAGATTCACTCGGGGTCCACTGTTCGCGAATATCATTTTGGCCGATGAGATCAACAGGACTCCGCCTAAAACACAGGCAGCGCTCCTGGAGGCCATGCAGGAGAAGGTGGTCACCGTTTCCGGACAGGACCATCATTTGCCGAAACCATTCTTCGTATTGGCTACACAAAACCCGATCGAGCAGGAGGGAACATATCCACTTCCTGAAGCACAGCTCGACCGTTTCATGTTCAATATCATCTTGGATTACCCAAGTGAGCAAGAAGAGATCGACATCGTTCGGAATACGACAGGAAATGCAGAACCGGAGATCAAAAAGATCCTTGGCGCAAATGAGATCCTTCAATTCCAGCAATTGGTCAGAGAGGTGCCGATCCCTGATAACGTGTTGGAATATGCTGTTCGATTGGTCGGTAAAACCCGGCCGAATGCGGAAGGAGCTTCTGACTACGTAAAGACCTATCTCAGCTATGGAGCCGGACCAAGAGCAAGCCAGTATCTGGTTCTTGGGGCCAAATGCCATGCTGTGTTAAATGGTAAGTACTCACCGGATATTGAGGATGTGCAAGCAATTGCAAAAACGGTTCTGCGACACCGTATCGTAAAGAACTACCGAGCGGAAGCCGAAGGTATTTCCGTAGAAGATATCATCCAGGAATTGATGTGAGTACGAAACATGGCAATCGACGACCTTTTTGCAGCCCTGAAAAAACGTATGCTTGACATGGAGGGAACCCTCCGTGCCAGGATCAATACGGATATGCAAGTGGAGCTTGCCGGAAAGAAAGAGGTGATGCAGGGAAAGCAAAAAGTGGATGGGCATTATTTTGCCAGCATCGTCAAGAAACCCGGAGACGTTCGTTTCTATTTCTTCCCCATTTATACTCACGTTGATGAATTCCCGGAAATTCCGGAACCCATGCAGAAAAGACTCAAGGGCAAAAGCTGCTTTCACATTAAAAAAAGCGATGCCGATGAGCTTCACCATATCACTGATCTGATGCAGAAGGGATTGGAGCTGTATATCAGGGATGGGCTTGTGTGAGTTTTCCACTCAACAATTCCTGTTAGCTAACTGTTAAGCCCTTTAATTCTCACTATCTTTGCCGCCTCTAAACTGAGCCACTGAACTATGGTATCCCATTCATACCTAAGCAACGCCGACATCGACTCTATCGACGCATTGTATCAGCAATACAAACAGGATAAGGATTCTGTCGATTTTGGCTGGCAGAAATTTTTCGAAGGGTTTGATCTGGCGTATGACCGGAACGGACTTCAAGGAGAATCGGTCTCTGAAGACATGCTCAAAGAGATCAATGTTCTACACTTGATCAACGAAGGTTACAGGACGCGAGGACATCTTTTCACGAAGACCAATCCTGTTCGAACCCGACGTAAATATGAGCCGTCATTGGATCTCGAGAACTTCGGCTTGGAAAAGGCCGATCTGGAGAAGACATTCAATGCCGGGGTTGAGATCGGGCTGGGACCGGCAAAGTTGAAAGACATCATTGCTCATCTGGAGCAAACTTATTGTGAGAGTATCGGGGTGGAGTTCATGTATATTCCTGATCCCGAGCGCAAGAAATGGCTGATGGAGAAAATGGAGTCTCGCAAGAATCAGCCAAACCTCACTCTCGAGCAAAAGAGAATGACGCTTGAAAAGCTCAATCAGGCTGTCGTTTTTGAGAACTTCCTTCATACAAAGTATATCGGTCAGAAGCGATTCTCGCTGGAGGGTCTCGAAACATTGATCCCTGCACTCGATGCAGTGATCGAATTCGGTAATTCGCTCGGGGTGGAGGAGTTCGTTATTGGAATGGCACACCGAGGACGACTCAATGTGCTCGCCAATATCATGAACAAGAGCTACGAAGAGATCTTCAGTGAATTCGAAGGAAAGGAATTTGAAGATGCGATCTTCGAAGGAGACGTAAAGTACCACCTTGGTTATTCAAGCGATGTGGAGACCAGTTTTGGAAAGAGCGTTCGACTGACACTTTCTCCGAATCCGAGCCATCTTGAATCGGTAAAACCGGTAGTTGCCGGTATTTCCAGAGCCAAACTAGATGGCAAATACGACAATGATCCAAAGCGATTGGCACCGATCATGATCCATGGTGATGCTTCGATCGCAGGTCAGGGAGTTGTATACGAATTGATCCAGATGGCTGGCATTGATTCGTATGATGTTGGAGGTTCGATCCACATCGTGAACAACAATCAGGTTGGGTTCACGACGAATTACCTCGACGGTCGTACTTCCACTTATTGTACGGATGTCGCTAAGACGACGAAGTGTCCGGTATTCCATGTGAATGGCGACGACGTGGAGGCGATCATCTATACGATCAAGCTGGCTATGGAGTATCGTCAGCATTATCACAAGGATGTATTCATCGATCTTCTTGGCTATCGCAAATACGGTCACAATGAAGGTGACGAACCGAGATTTACTCAACCTCAGTTGTACAAGGCCATCGCTGCTCACCAGAATCCTAGAGAGATCTACGAGGAGAAATTGGCTTCACATGGAGGACTTGAAGCGAACCTCGCTGACAAGATGGAGAAAGAGTTCAAGTCTCTGCTTCAGAAGAAATTGAATGAGGTGCGCAAAGATCTCGAGATCCAAAGCAAGGAGTCTCCGAAAAGCACCTGGCATCACGTTCGAAAAGCCACAGAACAGGATCTTGAGCACCAGGCCAAGACCAGGATCACCAAGAAAACATTCAACGAGATCGGAAAGGCCATCACCACGATCCCTGAGGGATTTCAGGCATTCCGAAAAGTGGAGAAGCTCTTCAAGGATCGCCAGGCAATGTTCGAAAGCGACCAGTTCGATTGGGCCATGGGTGAACTCATGGGATACGCGACACTTCTGGATGAAGGACATCCGGTGAGAATGAGCGGACAGGATTGTGAGCGTGGAACATTCTCACACCGACATGCAGTCATCCTTGCAGAGCACAGTGAAGAAGAATACGTGCCGCTTCAAAATATTTCCGACAAACAAGCTCGATTCGAGATCTGGAATTCACTGTTGTCAGAATTCGCGGTTCTTGGATATGAGTATGGTTATTCTTTGTCGAACCCGGACGGTCTGACAATTTGGGAGGCACAATTCGGGGATTTCGCGAACGGAGCACAAGTGATCATCGATCAGTATATCGCTTCGGGTGAAACCAAATGGAAACGTTTCAGCAACCTCGTTTTGCTCTTACCTCACGGTTACGAAGGCCAGGGTCCGGAACACTCCTCCGCACGTTTGGAGAGATATCTTCAACTGTGTGCGAATATGAATATGCAGGTGGTCAATTTGACCACTCCGGCAAACTTCTTCCACGCCTTGAGGCGACAACTCAAGCGTGAATACCGATTGCCTTTGGTGGTGATGACCCCAAAGAGTTTGCTCCGCCATCCGAAATGTGTGAGTTCTATCGATGATTTCACCAAGGACGATTTCCAGGAGGTCATTGATGACAAAGCAGCTGATCCGAAGAAGATCAAGCGTGTGGTGCTTTGTACCGGTAAGGTATACTACGATATTCAACAAGCCAAAGACGATCAGGGAGTCGAGGACGTCGCAGTAGTTCGCCTCGAACAGATCTATCCGCTACCGGAGGTCAAACTTGCCAAGATCGCCGAGAAATACAAAGGCGCTGAATGGCTTTGGGTTCAGGAAGAACCCAAGAATATGGGTGCATGGACGTTCCTGTTGAGATACGAATGGCCACAGGGGTTGAGAAACCTCAGCAGAAAAAGTAGTTCGACTCCGGCTACCGGTTACGCTCATGTGCACAAGCGCGAGCAAGCGGAGCTCGTCAGGAGGGCACTGTCCTTAAATGAGTAGTTTCACATAAGTTTCTATAAAAAAAAAGGCGGATAACTGATGTTACCCGCCTTTTCTTTTATCATTAACCGATCTTACATATTGTCTACGATCGCCTGTCCGAATTCTGAACATTTCAGAAGCTCAGCATTATCCATCAAGCGATGGAAATCGTAGGTTACTCGTTTGGATGAGATCGCTCCTTCTACTCCTTTGACGATCAAATCGGCTGCTTCGTTCCAACCCATGTAGCGGAACATCATTTCACCGCTAAGGATCACAGAACTTGGATTTACCTTGTCTTGTCCGGCGTATTTTGGAGCAGTTCCATGCGTCGCTTCGAAGATCGCTTTACCGGAGGTGTAATTGATATTCGCACCTGGGGCAATGCCGATCCCACCGACGATCGCGGCCAATGCGTCCGACACGTAATCGCCATTGAGATTCAGGGTTGCGATCACATCGTATTCTGCGGGACGAAGGAGGATCTGTTGAAGGAATGCATCGGCGATCACGTCTTTGACGATGATCTGCTTTCCGTTCGCGTCGATCACTTGCCATGGGCCGCCTTCATAATCCACTGCACCATAGTCGTTCTTGGCTACGTCGTAGCCCCAGGCTTTGAACATACCTTCTGTGAACTTCATGATGTTGCCTTTGTGAACCAATGTCACAGAGCTGCGATCATTGGCTATGGCATAGTCGATCGCCGCTTTGACCAATCGACTGGTTCCTTCCTGCGAAACAGGTTTCACACCAATAGAAGAACTTTCCGGGAAACGGATCTGAGTCACACCCATTTCGTTCATCAGGAAGTTTTTCACCTTCTCAACTTCCGGAGTGCCGTTGTTCCACTCGATACCCGCATAAATATCCTCTGTATTCTCTCTGAAGATGACCATGTCAACTTTACCCGGCTCTTTCACCGGTGAAGGAACACCTTCGAACCAACGAACCGGTCGCACACATGCGTACAGGTCGAGTTTCTGACGAAGTGCTACGTTCAAAGAGCGGATTCCACCTCCAACCGGAGTGGTCAATGGTCCTTTGATAGCAACGAGGTACTCATCGATCGAATCCAAAGTATCTTGAGGAAGCCATTTTCCCGTGTTGTCGAAAGCTTTTTGTCCGGCTAAAACTTCTTTCCATTCGATCTTGCGCTCGCCGTTATAGGCTTTTGCAACAGCTGCATCGAAAACATTTTGGGAAGCCGCCCAAATGTCTGGTCCTATACCGTCCCCTTCGATGTAAGGGATGGTCGGATCGTTGGGCACATTGAGTTGCCCATTTTGAATAGATATCTTACTCATGCGTTGAAATTTTCAAATTGAAAGGGGGCAAAGGTAATACTTATCGGCAGGTACATGTGCCCTCAGGACTCATATAAATTGACGGCTAACTTGCATCCAATCGGGTCAAAATGCGTTTTATTGTATGTGCGTTTCCGGACCGTGAGATACCTTTTTTCGTTCATTTCAATTGCTCTTTTGGCAATGAGCACTTTCGCTCAGACTGATTTAGAGTCGCTCTTGAAACAGGAGGGTCGGAGTTGGGAGCGCAAAATAGAGTTTCTCGGCAAGAAGGCCACCGGCCTCGGCTATGACGTGAAGTATCACCGGATCGAGCTGCATATAGATCCAGAGATTGACACGATGAGTGGTGCGGTGACCACGTACTTCACGAGTTCTGTCCCTCAGTTGGACCTCGTCCAATTTGACCTAAGGAATAATTTGATCGTTGATTCGGTCACGCAAGGAGTTTCTACACTTGTGCACCGCAGAGTCGGCGATCTGGTGGAGATCGATCTTCCGACCGGAATTAGTGATGGTAGTTTGGACAGCGTGACGATCCATTACCATGGTGACCCAACGGACAATCCATATCGCAGCTATGTGCGAGAACCGCGCCGACCAAAGAGCGACCATCCGGTCATCTGGACCTTGTCGGAGCCATATGGGGCACACGCTTGGTGGCCTTGCAAAGAAGGGTTGAATGACAAGATCGACTCTCTGGATATAATAGTCACCGTCCCCAACGGAAACAAAGTGGCGTCGAATGGTTGGCTTGTGGACACTACGCGCATCGGTGACGATCAAATTCGTTTTACCTGGAAGCACCGATACCCTATTGTCACTTATCTGGTGGCATTCTGCGTGAGCGATTATACTGTCTTCACCGATATGGTCTATCGACCGGATGGCGATTCTGTACCAGTGGTGAATTACCTATTCCCTGAGTATGTGCCCGGGGGGCGGGAACCTGCGAAGGAGACGGTCAAAATGATGAATCTGTTCGATTCACTCTTTGGTTATTATCCGTTCAGCGAGGAAAAATATGGTCATGCTCAGATGCTTGAAAGTGGGGGTATGGAGCATCAGACCATGAGCTTCATGTCGGGGTTGGATTACGGCCTGGTGGCTCATGAGCTTGCACACCAGTGGTTTGGTGATCTGATCACATGCGGAAGCTGGTCGGATCTCTGGCTGAACGAAGGCTTCGCTACCTACCTGACCTATCTGGCCAAGGTCGAGTTGCTAGGAGCAGATGAAGGTCGGTCGGAGCTGGAATCTATTCGCCGACGAGCCATGAGTGAGAACAACGGTTCCGTATTTGTAGCAGACACATTGAATCGACAGCGGCTCTTCAGTGGCCGACTGACCTATGCGAAGGCTGGTTTGCTTTTGCATATGCTTCGTTGGGAAATGGGAGATGATGCATTTTTCGATGCGCTGCGTAATTACTTGAACGATCCGCGCCTGAGGTTTGGAACTGCGCGAACCAGCGACCTGCAGTCACATCTTGAAGCTACGTCGGGGTTGGATCTGACCGAGTTCTTTGCTGATTGGTTCTATGGAGAGGGATACCCTTCCTACATTGTGCGTTGGACCAGAAATGGACATCAAGTAGAAGTTGAACTTGACCAGAACAGCAATACAGATGTCGAGCATTATGATGTCACTGTACCACTTAAATTCTATGGAGAGGGAAGGGATACGGTTGTTCGGTTAGAGAGCACCACCAACCAAAGTTCGCACTCGCTCATCCTTGATTTTGTGCCGGACAGTCTGGATTTCGATCCGGACCTGCACATCATCGCAAAGGCTCAGATCTTCCAGAATGAAGATATCATCCGAAACCTGGGACTATTCCCCAACCCCGGTTCAGGAGTGGTGAACGTGATCCATAATTTCAGTGATGTAGAATCGGTGGAGCTGGTCTCGTTAGATGGGAAAATGTTGTTCAGTCCAACATGGAAAGATCTTGGTAGCAAAATGCTTCAAATCGATCTGTCATCGTTGTCGAACGGGCTCTATATCATTTCCGTGAAAGGGAACAATGGTACCATGAGGGCAGAATTCCTGAAGACCTCAGACTAATACTTGCTTTCAAACGCACCTGCATCCGGTGGATTGTCCCGGGACGATCCTGAAAAATCGTTGCCGATCGGAGGATTCAGAAGCTTACCGATATCCTTAGCCGCACTCAGTGAATCTAATTCATAGTTCTGACTTTGATAACCTGTCAAACGCGGATCTTCATTGATCACATTGTTCAATGGAGCTACATCGAGGTCTTCCAATTCTGTTCGAATAAGGTTGTTCTCCATGGACAGACCGAGCACCTTGGAAGCGTCCAGATCCAGAGCCAATTCATTGTCCAGCGAACCTTCAATGATGCAATTCTGGACCAAAGCAGCCATGTCGTAGGTCTGGAGGACATTTCCGATCTGATCGCGTTCAATATTATTCAGGATAAATGTCGGGTCCCTTCGGGCAAAATCGTAGTTATAAGTTACGAAGGTGCAATGACGCAGAGCATATTCTCCTCCGTAAAGTCCCAAGAAACTGTAGCGGGCGCAATTGGCAAATACGGAATTCTCAGCTCGCATATTGGCCATACGTCCGGATAGTCCGTCAAATGCCATGTTCCGGATCTCCGTATTGTACACTTCTACGGTGGGGTCGCCATCCGATGAAATGGAATCACAGTAGATGCCAACTGTACCGTTTTTGATCCGCGCGTGTGTGATCCGATTCTGTTTGGTAGGATACAAGAAGTACAATCCACCCCATTGTCCCACCACTTCTTCAAAGTCTGGCTGCAAACGGTCTCCTTCGAAATACACGGGATCCTCGGCTGTACCATTTACTTCCAGGGTTCCTTCGGTAAAGAGCCAGGAGCCGGGAGCAAAATGGATCTTGACCCCTTTTTCAATGGTAAGCTTGCAGTTTTCCGGAACATAGAGATAGTCGAAGACGACGTACGGCTTTTGGGCATCATCGAGAATCGCATCACAAAGCGTGTCTTTAAAGAAGTAATGCGCGTCTTGTCCCCAGGCCACGAGTTGTACCTGCTGACGACCACCGTTGGTCTCAAAAAGTATGGAATCACGAACGATCAGCGGTAACGATTGTGGGTCATTATTCGGGTCGATAGTCAGTTCGAGAAAGATGAAAACGCTGTCTTCCGGAAGTATCTCCACATTATCAAACTCCCTTCCGGATGCGCCATCGATGTTCATTCGGAATACGCTTTGGTCGCCACCGGCAATTCGAATGTTGCTGCGAATGGCTTCCTTATACGGATTCAGGACCACAAACTGTTTGTTTACGGAAAAAGGTACCCCGGGTCTTGGGCTGGTGAATACCGTATCGAAGACGATCGTGTCTGCTTTGATATTCAGCATATCTCCACTTGTCGTAAAGGTCATGTCGTCCTTGCAGCCGTTAAGCCCATAGGCCAATGAGAGGAGCCCTAAGCAAGCGAATATGATGCGTCGTACAAACACGGTCCAAAAGTATACTTTGCCCGGATGAATAACGCATTCCATGGCAACGTGTTGCTGATTTATGAAGTTTAACGTGAAATTGGCTCAGAGAAGATGACTAAATGCGAAAGATGGCAATTGTCATTTGCTTATTTACATAGTTATGCACCTATCTTTGCGCCCCTAAATTCAGAGCAATGATCATTGGATTACCCAAAGAAATCAAGAACAACGAGAACCGCGTTGCGCTGACTCCAGCCGGGGTGAACGAACTCGTTAAGCACGGACATACTGTATACGTGCAATCAACCGCCGGAGAAGGTAGTGGTTTCTCAGATGAGGATTACGTCAACTTCGGTGCGACCATCCTCCCTACGATCGAAGAAGTGTACGGAATCGCTGAAATGATCGTGAAAGTCAAGGAACCGATCGAACCGGAATACAAACTGATCAAGAAAGATCAACTGGTATTCACGTATTTCCACTTTGCGAGTCATGAGCCATTGACCCTTGCAATGATGGAGAGCGGATCTGTATGTTTGGCTTACGAGACTGTTGAGAAAGCAGATCGTTCGTTGCCTTTGCTCGTGCCAATGAGTGAAGTAGCCGGAAGAATGAGTGTTCAGGAAGGGGCCAAGTATCTCGAGAAGCCAATGGGTGGACTGGGAGTACTTCTTGGAGGTGTTCCGGGCGTACGACCGGCGGAGGTTGTAGTCCTCGGAGGAGGTATCGTTGGGACCAACGCAGCTAAAATGGCTGCGGGTATGGGTGCACATGTAACGATGATGGACATCAGTTTACCTCGATTGCGCGAACTGGATGATATCATGTTGGCCAACGTTGATACCGTCTATTCCAATGCCTACAATATTCAGGAAGCGATCAAGACCGCTGATCTTGTGATCGGAGCCGTTCTGATCCCGGGAGCAAAGGCACCGCACCTCATTACCAAGGATATGCTCAAGAGCATGAAGCCTGGTGCAGTACTTGTAGACGTAGCAGTTGACCAAGGTGGATGTTTCGAAACCACGAAACCAACTACCCACCAGGATCCTGTTTACGTTGTAGATGGTGTTCTTCACTACACAGTAGCCAACATGCCGGGAGCCGTTCCTTATACGTCTACTCTTGCATTGACAAATGCTACTTTACCTTACGCTATTCAATTGGCTAATAAAGGTTGGAAGAAAGCTTGTCGCGAGAACGAAGAGCTCAAGCTCGGTTTGAACGTGATCGAAGGTAAAGTATGCTACGAAGGTGTAGCAGCGGCGTTCGGTCTGGATTATCACAACGTCGATAGCTTCCTCGTTTAACGAGATCATGGAACGCATACTGTTCCATAAGATATACAAGGGGCCTCCGGATTCTTCCGAGGCCCCTTTGGTCATTTTACACGGGTTATTCGGAACGCTCGATAATTGGCACAACATCGCCAGAAAATTATCAGAGCAGCGGACCGTGATCGTAGTGGATCAGCGGAACCATGGTCGATCCTTTCATGATCCAGTTATGGATCTCCCAACAATGGCCCAAGATCTGGAGCAAATTTTGTCTCATCTGGAGATCGAAGAATGCGATATCATCGGACATTCGATGGGAGGGAAGGTTGCCATGCACTTTGCTCTGAATCACCCTGGTTTCGTAAGGAAATTGGTTGTTGTCGACATAGCACCCAAACAATATAAACCGGGTCATGATCGTATTTTCGAAGCGATGTTCTCGCTTGATCTTCCGAACATCGAAAGCCGCAAAGAAGCCGAATCCAAATTGTCGGAGTACATCGAAGAACAAGGTATTCGCTTATTCATACTCAAGAACATAGACCGTGATGAGAATGGGGGATTCCGTTGGAAGATCGATCTGGATTCCATTTCGGCGAATTACGAGAACATCCTGATCGAGATCGAGAGTCCCTGGCCTTATTCCGATGAAGTCCTTTTCGTAAGGGGTGAAGGTTCAGGCTATATCAACAAAGATGACGAGGCACACATCCCTGAACTTTTTGCGAATGCCGAATGCGTCACCATCAAGGATGCAGGCCATTGGGTACATGCCGATGCACCGGAGGAATTTGTTCGCATTGCCGAAGAATTCCTCAATGACTGAAATTGCTCAAATACCACATTCTGAGAATGTAAATTAGCTATTTTAGTTCGCTGAATCTACTACTCTTTGAAACGTCTCTTATTTATTCTTCTGGCATGTTTGGAAGTGGCGCAGTCGCTTGCACAAACTACCGTTCGTGGTAAGGTGACCGATGGAGAGACCGGCGAGCCATTACCTTATGTGACTGTAGTGTTTACCTATACCAATATCGGCACGACCTCGGGCTTTGATGGTGATTTCGAACTGATCGGCGTGGCCGCTGACG